>DASZOW010000231.1:0-4254 GCA_035550615.1 Puia sp. | reverse complement strand
TGTGGGCGTCGTGACTTCGATCAGTTGCATGTCCGTTGACTTATGGAAAAAACAAAAATATAGTATTTTTAACTTTCCCCGTGTCCCCTTACCTTTGCAGCCAAATTTAAAACCTAGTAACTTTTATATGGCAAGTACCGGTAAGATCAAACAAATCATCGGAGCTGTAATCGATGTGCAGTTTGAAGGCAAACTCCCCGAAATTTATAACGCGCTGGAACTGAAAAAGTCCAATGGCGAGACACTGGTTTTGGAAGTCCAGCAGCACCTTGGCGAGGACAGCGTTCGTTGTATCGCAATGGACGGTACGGAAGGACTCGTCCGCGGATTACCCGTTACCGATACCGGCAACGCCATCGCCATGCCCACGGGCGAGGCGATCAAAGGCCGCCTCTTCAATGTCACCGGCGACCCTATCGATGGATTACCGGCGGTCTCCAAGGTCAATGGCCGCCCCATACACGCCAAACCCCCGGCCTTCGAAAACCTGAGCACGAGCACGGAAATACTGTTTACAGGTATCAAGGTCATCGACCTGATCGAACCCTATGCCAAGGGTGGTAAGATCGGTCTGTTCGGTGGCGCCGGTGTAGGTAAGACCGTACTCATCCAGGAGCTGATCAATAATATCGCAAAAGCGTATTCGGGTCTGTCCGTATTCGCCGGTGTCGGCGAACGCACCCGCGAAGGCAATGACCTCATGCGGGAAATGATCGAAGCCGGTATCATGAAATACGGCGAGGAGTTCAAACATAGCATGGAACATGGCGGCTGGGATCTCAGCAAGGTCAACCTGCACGAGCTGTCGGATTCCAAAGCTACCTTCGTCTTCGGCCAGATGAACGAACCCCCCGGAGCGCGTGCCCGTGTGGCGCTCAGCGGTCTGACCATCGCTGAATACTATCGTGATGGAGATGGTAAGGGACAAGGTCGTGATATCCTGTTCTTCGTAGACAATATCTTCCGCTTCACGCAAGCCGGTTCGGAAGTATCGGCGCTGCTCGGTCGTATGCCCTCCGCCGTGGGCTACCAGCCGACGCTCGCCACGGAAATGGGTCTCATGCAGGAGCGTATCACCTCGACCAAGAACGGTTCCATCACCTCCGTACAGGCCGTATATGTACCTGCGGATGACTTGACCGACCCCGCTCCCGCAACGACCTTTGCCCACCTCGATGCGACGACGGTACTTAGCCGTAAGATCGCCGACCTCGGTATCTATCCGGCCGTCGACCCACTGGACTCTACCTCGCGTATCCTAACGCCGAAGATCGTAGGTGACGCGCATTACAATTGCGCCAACAGGGTCAAGCTGATCCTGCAACGTTATAAGGAACTGCAGGATATCATCGCGATCCTCGGTCTCGATGAGTTGAGCGACGAGGACAAGATGACCGTTGCCCGCGCCCGTAAAGTACAGCGCTTCCTGTCCCAGCCCTTCCATGTGGCCGAACAGTTCACCGGTCTCAAAGGCGTACTCGTACCGATCGAAGAGACCATCCGTGGTTTCAACATGATCATGGACGGTGAAGTCGATGAATATCCCGAAGCAGCCTTTAACCTGGTAGGGAATATCGACGACGCCATCGAGAAGGGTAAGAAACTGTTGGCACAGGCTCGCGGCTAATCCACAATTATTAACATGAATTTAGAAATATTAACTCCGGAGAAGAAATTGTTCAGCGCCGATGTTTACGGCGTGCAGTTGCCAGGCGTAGACGGTCTGTTCGAAGTGCTGGACAGACATGCGCCACTGGTGAGCGCGTTGAAAGCAGGCCGCCTCAAGGTCCTCAAGGATAAGAGCAATCATCTTGCTATTTTCACGATCCAGAGTGGCTTCGTCGAAGTCATCCACAATACTGTTACCGTTTTGGTTGAAGGCGCGGTACCCGATGAAGGAAAATCGTAGTTGATCCTTGTAAGTCCCATCCTTACGGAACAAAATGTTAGTTTAAACCCCGGCTTCTGCCGGGGTTTGTTGTGTGCACCAGCAATAGGCGGCGGCAGAAAAGAGCCGGCATTATCATTGCATAATTAAAGAGGATCAAAAGTCCCAGATATGAAAAGTGTGCAAAGAACGATTTTGATAGGGGCGGTCTTGGGTATATTGGTACTCAGCGGTTGTAGAAAAGACCCCCTTAATCACCTGACTAACGACGAGTCCCGCATCTACGTTACCAACTACGACACTACGGTTAATTTCTCCTCCTTTACGACCTTTAGCATCGCCGACTCGGTGGCTGTGGTCCAGGATAATCAGCTGGCAGGCCGCTCCATCACCGGTTTCGATTCCAGCGTTATCGGCCTGGTAGCCGGCGCCATGACCCAGGCGGGTTACAAACAGGTCGCAAAGACTGCATCCCCCGATCTCGCTATCGATATCACCCGGGTATACAACACCTCTACCGCCATCTTCGATTATAGCAACTATTGGGATTATTATGGCGACTACTGGGACCCGTATTACTGGGGCTATCCGGACTATGGCTACTATGATCCTTACGCGGTAGGTACGTATAGCATCACCACCGGCGCGTTGGAGATCGATCTGCTGGATCTCAGGGATGCGCCTGCCGACAGCAACAAGATCCGCGTGATCTGGACCGGTATGGCGCGCGGCGAACAGGTCTTCAACCCAGCCAATGTCAACACGGAAGTCTCCGCACTATTCGCTCAAAGCGGCTACCTTAAAAAATGACGAAAATGAACAGGCTCATCTTCTTTCTTCTTCTCTCGTTCCTGGCGATCCGGAGCCAGGCGCAGAACCATGTAGAGTTCGACGCCAACTATAATATAAATTTTCCCAGCGGCTCCGCCTTCAGGAATCTCGTTAGCCATCCGGCTTATAGTGGATTTACGGCAGGATTCTCCTATGCCTTCGACAGTTGTCTTCGGGTCGGCTTAAGCATCGGTTATAACGACTATTATCAAAAGTACCCTCGTCAGGTCTACTCCAATGGCCCCGGCTCCGATGTCTCGGCCGTAGTCACCAATTCCATCCAGCAGGCGCCGTTGCTGGCGACCATCGATTACACCTTCCTGAAATATGCTGTCATCCGCCCTTATGTCGGCGGTGGCGCCGGCGTCAACTTCATCAACCTGGATCAATACCTCGGAGAATTCGACAACCCGGTGCATGAGACGCGATTTGCGCTGCGCGGCGAAGCGGGTATTTTGATCTCGCTAAGCAACTACTCGGCAACCGCCATCCGGATCGGCGGGAGCTATAACTATGCGCCGTTCAAAAAGTATGGGATCAGTAATCTGAATAACTGGGGCATCCATGCCGGCATTACATTGCCTATACATTAATTCAGTTGCGGATCTATGGGGAAGTTGACCATCATCTCATATTCGCCGCCCAGATGGCGCAGGGCATCCTTCCAGATCTCCGAAGGATGTTTGTGAAAGACAAGTCGTTGGCTCGCTTGCACGGTCAGCCAGGATTTCTCCTTTAGCTCATCGGCCAATTGTCCGCTGCCCCAGCCGGAATACCCGATATAGAATCGGATCTTCGACATGTCGATCTCGCCGGAGCGGATCAGCTCGATGGCCGTCTCGAAACTGCCACCCCAGAACACGCCCTCGATGATCTCGTATCCGCCGCTTATCTTTTCCGGGTATTGATGCAGGAAGTGGATGGTATCCATCTGCACGGGGCCGCCCAGGTAAACCGGTATCTTCTTCAGGTCATCCAATCCACTCACCAGCTCGTCAAGCGTATATTCGTAATTCTTATTCAGCACGAATCCGAAACTGCCTTCGTCCTGGTGCTCGCAAAGGAACACCACCGTGCGCATGAAGTTCGGATCTTTCAAAAAAGGATCAGCGATCAATAATATGCCAGGTGCCGGGCTCTCCATATCATCTAAATTAAGTAATCCTGCGGGATAACAAAATCCCCTGCAAAAATATGGCAAACATCTATCGGTCCGGCTGACCAGCGGCCGGCGCCGTTCTTTTCAACGGCAAGGCAACCTTTACCACTAAATATAGTGCATTTTATCCTGAAAAGCCCTTTCTTTGTGAAACCTTCGTTAAATAAGTCTTTCCCAAAAGGGGTGATCAACGTATCCCTTCATCCTTTTGATAATTTTGTAGATCGAACCAAAACTGGACGAAGCTTTCCAGCCGGGCAAAGTCCGGTTGAACTTAATATAATATGGGTTTGAAAAAAATTTTCCCCGTCATCGTTGTATTGATCACCCTGTCCCTGATCGGTAGTATTTATATTCAGGTGAACTGGATCCTGAC
>DASZOW010000230.1:0-7980 GCA_035550615.1 Puia sp. | reverse complement strand
ATAGATGGGCCAATCGTCATCCGTCTGGCCAGGGGTCGTGCTGGGATGCAGGTATTTTTTTGCATATCTCCTGCCGATCTTGCCTGGCGGCGGTGTATAGCCGACGATGCTTTTAAGGCTTTCGGCGACAAAATTACCATTGGCATCGGTATGCCCTTGGATAATGCCTACGGTAGCGTCGAGACGAGTGTCGCCGGGCTCATAAGAGTTGACCAGGTCCATGGTTGGCACGTTCTGGCCGCTGGAAGAGTTCAGCGTATTGGTATTGGTCCCGGTGACGACGGTGGTACTGGCCATAGGCGGTATAAAGTCATAAATGAAATAGCTGTATTGCCCGTTGGCGCTGCCCTGCTGATACTGGACCTCAAAGATAGACTCCGCGCTATTTTTATTCGTGGTCGAAAAGGCATTGACGTAGCTGGCGTTCAGGGAGTAGCCCAACTTCGTAATGGCTTCCAGCAGTGCCTCTGCTCCTGCATAGTTCTTCTGCACCATGTAAACGTTCGCCAGCAGCATCTCCGCCGTGCCGATCGTGGCTCTGCCGCTTTGAGGAAAGGTAAGCTTTTGGGGCAGCCGGATGATGGCATCCTTGAGATCCGCTATGATGGCGGCATAGACGTCCGCCACGGACGCGCGGGTTAAGAATGCCTGGGAAGGACTGGTCACCATGTGCAGGTTCAGGGGTACGCCACCATAAAACTGGACGAGGTCGAAATAGAAGAAAGCCCTCAATACCTCGGCTTCCCCGGTAACATTATTTTTGTCGAGGCTGTCGATGCCGGCGGCTCCGATCTGGTCGAGGATCATATTGGCTCTTTCTATACCGGCGTAATCGGCGATATATTTTGTCCTGGTAGTGCTGTTATTGGCGTCGTCCATCCAATCCGCGACATTTTCCCGCTCCAAAATAGCGACGGCGCGATTTTGCAGATTGACGTCATACCGGCTGTTATCCGAACGGCTTTCCCCCATCAGCCAACTGGTGGGCTCGGCCCAGGAGCGCAACCAGGGATATACGCCGATCAGCGCCTGTTGAAAATCGCCGGCAGTTTTATAAAAGGTGGCCGTATTCAACTGTGTCGGCGGGTTGAGCTGTAAAAAACTTTTTTTGCAGGAAGCCGCGCATATGGCCGCGAGTAATATGCTGAATATATAGTTGCGTTTCATCTTAGTTTTTTTGCGATAAAAAATTAAAACAAGCCCAGGTTCACGCCGAAGGAAACAGTTCTCGGGATCGGATACTCCGTGGCGTCGACACCCGGGGTCAGGCCGGTGATACCGGATGTTCCCTGGTTGGTCGTTTCGGGGCTCAGGCCTTGATATCTTGTGATCACGAAGGCCTGTTGCACGCTGATATACGCCCGCAGTTTATTGATATATCTATTCTGCGATACGGGTACGTTGTACCCGAGGGTAATATTCTTACAAGTCAGATAAGAACCGGGGTGCACCTCATTGGTATTGAATGCGCGATACAAGGTCGTAGTACCCGCAAGCGTCCTGGGCGCTTTTCCGTTTCCAGGATCCGACTCGGATCTCCAGTGATCGAGATTGCTTTTATAGATGTTAAAGGCTCCGTCCAGGTTGTTGCCATCCTGACCGAGCAGCGGGTCGGCGATCTTGCCACCATAAGAGCCGGCGATAACGATGTTCATGTCCCAGCGTTTATAGGAAAAGCTGTTGGTCATCCCGTAGAGAAAATCGGGGTTCGGATTTCCGATGACCGTCCTATCATCCGTGGTGATCCTGCCGTCCTTGTTAACGTCTTTCATCTTGACGGTTCCGACTTTGGAGGTGACGTCTTTGGGGCTGGCATTGAAGTCCTGGGTGGTCATATATACGCCCTCGTTGACATAGCCGAAAAATACTCCGACGGGTTGACCGACCATTTCTATATTCGGCCACGAGTACACGTTAGCCGGAAGGATAGGCAAATTCTGGGTACCCAGCTTTTGGATCAGATTCCGGTTGAAGGTGATGTTGAAGCCGGTGTTCCATTTGAAAGCGCCTGTCGTATTGACCGTATTCAGCGTGATCTCATGTCCCCAAAATTTGAACGTCCCTATGTTGCTGTTCACCGAGCCAAACCCGGACGAGGCGGGGAGATTGATACCGTATAGCAGTCCATCGGTGATCTTGTCGTAATAATCATAGGTAAGCGAGATGCGGTTATTGAAGAGTGCGATGTCAACCCCGATATCGAGCTGTTTGTTCTTTTCCCAGGTGAGGTCTGCATTGCCGAGCTGGGAAATCGTCCTGCCGCTCACGAGAGCGCCGTTCAACACGTAGGTTGCGGGGCCGATCAGGGATGCCGCCGGATAGTTGGTGGAGTTGAAATTGTTATTACCTGTGAACCCGTAACTCGCGCGTAGCTTCAGAAAACTGACGGAAGCCAGCTGTTCCATAAAGGGCTCTTTGCTGACCACCCAGCCGGCCGATACAGTGGGGAATACGCCGTATTGTTTGTGGGAACCGAACTTCGATGAGCCATCGCTGCGAACCGAGGTTTCGAAGAGGTATTTCTCCTTGTAATCATAATTGAGCCGGCCAAAGGAGGACAGGAGCGACCATTGCACCAGCCCGCTGGTGGCTGTGGTGGTAGTGGCTGCGCTGACATACGGGATGGAGGCGTCGGGGAAAGTCAGGCCTTTGGCAGTACTGTTATATTCGGAGAACTCTTGTTCGGAATAACCCGCAAGGGCTTCGAGGTGATGATCCCTGAGGATGGTCTTTTTGTAAGTCAGGATATTCTCGTTTACCCAGGAGATGTAGCGAACCGTAGAATAATACCCGGAGATAGAGGTGGCTGGGCGGGGAGGCGGAGCGTTGAATGCCGCCGCTGCGATCTGGTTGGTGAAGGCATTGGTGGCGGCTTCCGACATATCGATGTCGAAACTTGTCTTGAATGTCAGCCCTTTTAAGAGGTCCAGCTGGAGATAGCTGTTACCCAGCATACGCGCCGTTCGAACCTTGTTATCCTGGTTCTGCGCTATGAGCCTATAATTCGGCTCCGCCAGGAGGAAAAAACCGGAAGCCTGGTTAACGGGCGTGCCGTCGGGATTATACGGATGGACGATAGGAGACGACAACAACGAACCCATGACGATCTGCCGCGAACCGTCGGTAGGGCTGTTGATGCTGTTATTGTCAATGGTATATGAAGGAGCGACGTTGAACCCGATCTTCAATCCGTCCACCGGCCTGAACTCATTGTTGGCCCGGATGGAATACCGCTCGTACCCGGTATTGAGGACGATGCCCTGCTGATTGAAATACCCCGCCATGATGCTGGTCGAGGATTTCTGGCGGGAGTCGGAAACGTACAGGTTATGACTTTGTGTCGGCGCCGAGCGTGTCACCTGTCCGAGCCAGTCCGTCCCCTTGCCGTATTGATCCGGGTTCGCATACTCGGCAGGTACGGTCGGGGTACCCGTTTGAGGGTTAATATACCCCTCGTACCTGATCTTGTCCTGGAAAAATTCGTTCATATAGGTGGCGAGCTGGCGGGCATTCATCATAGGCGGGATATGGCTTCGATCGAGGGAAGCCTCGCCATAAAAGCCGTCGTATCCTACCTGGGTCTTACCGGCTTTGGCCTGCCTGGTGGTGATGAGTATGACGCCGCTTGCCGCGCGGGAACCGTAGAGCGCCGAGGCGGAAGCGTCTTTCAATACCGTGAAGCTTTCAATTTCGTTGGGATTGATATAATTGATGGGATTTTCGTTGCCTACCGGAGACAAGGGCTGACCATCGATGACCACCAACGGATAATTGCCTGCGTTGATGGAAACCGCGCCTCTAATCTGGATCTCTATCCCCTGGCCCGGCCTGCCTGTGTTGATATTCGCCTGCACGCCGGCGAACTGCCCCTGCAATTGCTGTGCGAACTGGCCCACCGCCTGGTCCTTTACCCTGGCGGCATTCAGCTGGGAGATGGAGCCGGTAATATTCGAGCGATGCTGTACGCCGTAGCTTACGATCACCACATCGGACAGGTCTTTGTTCTTCAAGATCATGGTTATGGAAATATTCGACCGATCATCGATCCGGACCTCCCTGGGCTCATATCCCACGTAGCTGAAGGATAACGATCCTCGTCTGTCCGGCACCGTGATCGTATATTCGCCATTAGCATCGGTAAGGGTATTGGCATGACCGCCTTTAAGCGTAATGGTAACCCCCTGCA
This sequence comes from Puia sp., assembly GCA_035550615.1. Lineage (GTDB taxonomy): Bacteria > Bacteroidota > Bacteroidia > Chitinophagales > Chitinophagaceae > Puia. Next base: position 3,794 of record DASZOW010000230.1, on the reverse strand, counting down.
ATGGCGTGCCGGCGGCATCGGTGACCCGGCCTTTGACGATGAAATCCTGCACGACCACGGATTTAACGGGATCGTATTCGATGACAATGGATCTTTGTGTGATGCTGAATTTCAGCGGGCGGTCCTTGAAGCAAAGCCTCAATACATCCTCGATGGGGGCGTTTTGTACATGCAGGGTGATGTTCTGGATATCTTTGACGACCTGGTGATCGAAGATAAAGTCATACCCGGTTTGTTTATGAATGTCACTTAATACCTTTCTCAGGGAGACATGGTTCTCATTGAGGCTGATCTGCTGAGCGTAGGAAGCTGCTCTGGCCTGAAACAGGCTTACAAAAAGCAGGGCAAACGTCAGTTTCATAATTAACCGGGTTTGTTTGGGAATGAAGCGCTTCTCTTTGTCATGACAAAGCGTGGAAAAAATCATAACTTTGATTGTTAGGTTAATGACATTGTTAGATTCGAAGTGTAACATTAATTAACTCTGACGTTTCCAGGGGCGTAGCAGCGCTCCTGGCTTTTTTTAGCGTCTATAGGAAAAGAGTAAGCTAAGGTTTCACAACCACCTTTTTTTCGCCGAATGTAAAATGAACGCTTTTTGTGAGTTCCATCAGTTTCAGGACTTCGGAAAGATTCTTATCCCGGGAAATGGAACCGTCAAAAGACTTATTCTTCAACGAGCTGGAATATTCGACGCCGATGCCGTACCACCTGGCCAGTTTGCGCATGATGCTATGTATATCCTCATTGACGAAGAGGAACCTGCCGTCTTTCCAGGCGATGGCGTCCTCGGCTTCCACGGTCTTGACCTCGATCTTTGCGTTGTCCGACCACTCGGCCTGCTGGCCCGGCTTCAGAACTCTTGCATTGACGGGATGGGCGCGGTCGGCCACTGTAACTGCGCCCTGGAGCAAGGTGGTGGAGATCGTGCCTTCGTCTTCGTAGGCCATGATGTCGAAATGCGTCCCGAGCACGTCTACATCGACTTTGTCGTCCACGTTAACGACGAAGGGCATGGCCGAATTTTTTGCGACTTGAAAATAGGCTTCTCCTGTGAGCCTGACCAGGCGTTTGCCACCGGAGAACTCCACGGGATATTCCAGAGAAGAAGCGGCATTCAGCCATACATCGGTGCCATCCGGAAGCACGACCTTATATTGGCCGCCGACGGGGACTATGATCTTGTTAAGGACGATGATGCCTTGTGCGGGCGGGCCGGCGGTGTCGTTGGCGTAAATGATCTGTCCATCATCCTTCTTGATAACGGCGCGGTTGCCCTGCCGCGCGAGCAACCCTATTTTGGCCTGATTCAAAGCCAGTTTTTCACCGTTGGCCAAGACCAGGTAGGCGTTATTGCCGCCGGGGCTGAAATCTTTGGCCGGTACGGGGTTCCGGGCCGCGACGGCCGCAGTATGCCGGGGTTTTATTAAGAACCGCAGGCCCAGACCGATCAACAGGATGACGCTGGCCGCTATCAGTATCCGCGGCAATGATCTTGCCCGTTTGGGAATCGGCGCCACAGTGTCCGCGGGCCTAACACTATCGCCGGACCCCCGGATGCCCAACCTGATCTTTTCAAACATTTTGTCTTCGAGGGAATTGATCATTTCCATTTCCCGGCTGTCCCACTGCTGGCTATCCTGATAACGCTCGTACACATGCAACAGGAATTCTTCTTCTTCCCGGGAGGCCAAACCTGCGAGGTATTTATCCAAAAGCCGGATGAAATCTCTTTTATTCACGCTACCACGTTTTAATATAGGAGTTGAAAATGAGTAAGATGTCCCAGAAGAATCGCCGATTTATTTTTTTGGCGACCGGCGGAAAATCGGGATCGCCGCGCGGAAAACCGGGATGGCCGCATACCCGCAGACATTTTTTTTGAAAGTCAACGATCTTATCTGAGCAGGAGGATCAGCAGGATAATGGCGGCCTGATCGAGTCCCTCCCTGATGTGATGCAGGGCGTGTGTCAGGTGGTTGCGGACGGTCCTGGTGGATATCTTTAGCTTGCCGGCAATTTCCTTATGGGACAGCTGTTCGTTACGGCTTAGGATATAGACGTTTTTGCATTTGGGTGACAGGGCGTCTACAACCGTGCTTATCCGGGTTTGCAGCTCTTTGAACTCAAGCGTGCCGTAATCGACATGGCCGGACATTCCGCTGACTATTTCATCGACGATGGGCTCATATCTCCGGTTCTCGCGCAGCCGGCGATATACTTCGTACCGGGTCGCCGCCGATAAATATGCCCGCAGGGAACAATCGACATTCAGGTTCTTTCTGCCGTTCCAGATGCGGATGAACAGCTCCTGGATGATGTCTTCACAAGTTTCCTTGTCCTTTAGGACGGCATAAGCCGACATGTACAAGGCCTTCCAATGTGTTTTGTATAACAATTCCATGGCGGCCGCGTCGTCATTGCCCAGGGTTCGGATGATTTCGGCGTCAAAATTACTTTCTCCCGCTTTCATACTCCAAGATCGTGACATTTTCTTTGTTTTTCAAGCCTTTGGCATTATTCTTCTTGATCTGAGGCTTAATAATAGTAAGGGTCCCAGGTCTTTGCTTTATAAAAAGCGGCCGAACTCACGGTGCGTGTCCCTGTCTGCGCGCCGGTAGTCAAATCAAAGAAAGTAATGGTCCTGGTACACCAGTTATTGAGGGTACAGCTGTTAGTATCTTCGATGGTTTCTACTATCCGGCTTTGACCCGGCTGGTCACTCAGGCCTTTGACAAAGACATTCTGCGCGGCCCCGGTCAAGGGGGTAAAAAGACCGGTGGTCTTATCGAATGTATATGTTCCGCCGTTTGTCGAAACCCACATGAGATTGCTATCGCCGGTGTAGGCGGACAGGTCGTGTCCCCATGGCGTCTTCAATGTATAGGTGCTGACCAGGTTGAGCGTCGGGTTTGTCAGCGACGGTCCCACGGTATACTTTCTCAGGGCATTGCCGAGCGCCCAGAGACAGTTGTGACTGGCATCCCACAGGACGGCATGCGCCGAGGGGAAGCTGTAAATGGCGCCTTTCGTATGGCCGGGAGGAGGCTGTGACGAAGAAAAGATGCGGATATACCCCGCGGTTCCGGGTTCGGCATTGGCCACGACGCAGTTACCCGACGGCAGGATCTCCACGCCATGGAGTTGGATGCCGGATGGAAAACCACAGGCCCAGATGTGTACGCCGCCGGGATAGGTGGCGATGGTGGCCAGCCGGTAAGATGCGGCGATGATGACCTGCGACACCCCGAAGGCCGCGTTGTTTCGGACCTTGACATCCGTGGGGTCGGTCCACAACGGAATTTCGGTAGTCGCGTTGTAGCCCAATGCGGTGGTAGGTTTCCAGGACCAGCGGATATTGGATGTGGTCCAGGGGCTATCGGCGGGATTCCATACGTCGACCTGATGATCCGCGTCATTGGTCGTGCTGATCCAGCAGCAGGTGGGGGTGGTTTGAGGGGAAGCCAGCCCGGAGGGCTGCGTCGTTTCCAGCGGTTGACGGGGAGGTTCCGCCTTGTAATCTTTGGAGCAGCTTGTAATACAGAGAGCCGTGATTCCCAGCAGCAGGGCGGGAAACCGGCCATGGATGAAATAAGACTTTTTCATGACAGCAATTTTGGTTTACCTATCGGCTATCCAATAGAGTAAAAAACCGGCAGGATGTCCCAGTGGTCCCCGGATATTTTTTGAGGTTTAACAGGGCCACATTATCAGGGCTGCTATTTAAGGTTGGAAACTTTCTCCTAGCTTTATAGAAAGCTAAAGGCAGCAACCAGCATGAAAATAACCATTAC
>DASZOW010000229.1:0-12234 GCA_035550615.1 Puia sp. | reverse complement strand
TAGAGGGCGCCTGAGATCCCCTCGATCACCACAGGCATATAATTGATGGCGGAGGTGAGCAATTGAGAGTTGGAGGCAGTGGTCGGGTTATTGGGGCTGACGTTGATGTCGGCCGCGAATTTTTTACATCCCGGTGCAGCTACCGACGTTATAACTGCTGCTATGATGAAGAATTTTGCTCGCATGGTAGTGAGGTTTAAAAGGAAATAGTCAGGTTTAGGCCGTAGGAACGTGCTGTAGCCAGCTGACCTGTTTCCAGCCAGTTAAGCGAAGATGAACCGGTGGCCAGCTCCGCGGGATTGACGCCTTTTGGCGCTTTTTGCCAGATCATCCAGGGGTTACGGGCGATGAACGCCAGGTTCAGGCTCTTGAAGGGGAAGGACGGAATGTTGGTTCGTGAGAATGTGTAGCCCAGTCGCGCTTCGCGCAGCCGGATATAGCTGGCATCCTCTGTCCACGGGTCATAGATCTTGGAACCAAGGACATTCCTGTAATAAGCCCTTGCCGCCACATAGGTGGTGACCGGCTGTCCGGTGACAGAGGAGATACCCGATATCTTAACCCCGCCGCCGGCCGACGGATCGTCCCTGACATTTTTCCCGCGGTCATTGATGGCGGCGGTCTCGGCTGCCTGCCCGCTCTTTACCGCCAGCATCTTTGTCCAGCTGAGGAATCTGCCGCCGCTTTGGAAGTCGACGGTGGCGGACAGGTCCCAGTTCCTCCAGGTCAGCGTGTTCTGCCATCCCCCGGTGTATTTCGGCAGGACGTTGCCCAGTTTGTGGCCCGACTCATACATCGGCATATTGTTACCGTCCAGCAGGACCTTTCCAGTTTTCAGGTCGCGTTTATAGCCATTGCCGACGATGGTCCCGAAGGGTTCGCCTTCGTTTGCCAAAAGGAACATGTCTACGCTGGCGTAGCGGTTATAGTCCAGCTGGTAGGAATGAAGGCCGGGATACAGCGAGATGATCTTGCTCGTGTTGTGGCTGACATTGAAGGTGCTGGTCCAGCTGAAGCGTTTGTGCAGTACCGGTGTACCGCCGACGGTCAGCTCGATGCCATGGTTCTCGATATTCCCCGCATTGATCACAGAGGTCGTGTAACCGCTTGTACCCGACACGTCGAGGGGGAGGACGGCATTCTTATTGTTCTGATGGTACCAGGTGGCGCTTACGTTCAAGCGGTTGCTTAAGAATTTAAGATCCAGGCCGGCTTCATAGGCTGTACCCAGGGAAGGCTTCAGATTCGGATTGTTCAGCGTATCGGGTACATCCATGGGGAAGCTGTTGCCATAGGGCTGGCCCAGGTTAAAGTATCCTGTAGTCAGATAGGGATCTATGTCTGCGCCGGCCTGTGCGAAGCTCACGCGAGCCTTGCCATAGGACAGCGGTTGCCATTTCAGCAGCTCGCTGAATACCATACTCGCAGACACGGAGGGATAGAGATAGCTGTTGTTGTTCTGCGGCAGCGTCGAAGAAATATCATTCCGCAGACTGGCATCCAGGAAATACGTATTCTTGTATCCGAGGGTGACCGCTCCGTAGGCGCTTCTTACCTCTTTTTTTCTCAGGTAGTCGATCACCGAGGGTCTTTGGAGCGAGTTGGCGATATTGTAGAATCCCGGGGTGACGAAGCCGCCCTGGGTCTCCTCCCGGAGATAGTCATAGCGCTGGGTGAGGATATTACCACCGACGTTGGCATTGATGGAGATGTCGCCGAATTCCTTGTTGTACTGGGCCAGGAATTCATAGTTCATTTCTTTGGATTCGTATTTGCCTATCCAGAACGACGGCGTGCCTCTGCCTCCCGGGGCATTGCGTCCGTCCAGGTTTTGAGTGAAGCCGTCCTGCCTTACAAAACCGCTCACCGACAGGCCGGGGAGGATGGTCCAGCGAAGGCCGACGTCGCCAAAGAACCGGTCCCGCGAATCATGGGATGGGTTTTCATAGGCGTCGAAGTAAGGATTGTTCCAGTCGATGGGCGTCGGGTCGTCGTATACCCCTTCCGAATTCGGATCATTGACATTCCATTGGTAAAATGTGCCATCGGGATATTTATACTGTTTTAGCTTTTGCATGTCCAGGTTCCGTTCGAACCACTGGTACATGTTGCGGGATCCCAGCGCCTGATACCCTTGCGAGGGCCGTTGTCCCTGGTTCTCCGCATAGTTCAGGTTGGCCGTGGCAACGAGATTGGGCGTGATATTCAGCGATCCGCTGAAGGACAGGTTATTCCTTTTCAGGTAGGTATTAGGTTCGATGCCGGTGATATCCGTGTTGTTGTAGGATAGCCGGAAGGTGGTGTTCTGGCCGCCGCCGGTCATTGAAACACTGTTGTTCAGGGTGCGTCCCGTCACGAAATAGTCTTTGATGTTGTCGGGATGAGGCACAAAGGGCGTAGCCTTGCCAAAGTCGGGATCGGCCCGGTAAAAGCTGTACTGTTGGCGGACGAGCGTGCCGTCCATCTTAGGTCCCCAGCTTTCGTCCCAGGTGCCGTCCACATATTTCGTATCGACGCCATTTATCGTCACCGTCTCGAAGTTGAGCGTGGAGCCGGCGCCATAGATATTTTGCAGGGGCATAAAATTGCCCGCTTTTTCCAGCGAGGCGGCCGAGCTGAATGTCACTGTGGGCTTGCTGTTCTTACTGCCTTTTTTGGTGGTGATCAGGATGACGCCGAACTGGCCGCGCAGGCCGTAGAGGGCCGATGCCGCCGGACCCTTCAGTACGGTTACCGATTCGATATCCTCGGGGTTGATATCCTGGGCGAGGTTGCCATAGTCGCGTCCGTTCTTGCCGGCATAGTTGGTATTCGAGATCGGGGTATTATCCACTACGATCAGCGGCTCACCGTCACCTGTGACCGAATTGACGCCCCTGATCTGGATCTTTTCCGTCCCGCCCATGCTGGCTGCCGAGGAACCCGATACCTGTACGCCGGCGATCTTACCGCCCAGCGAGCCCAGGACGTTCTGCTCTTTGGCGACGGTGAGGTTGCTGCCGCTGATCTGCTGGGTGGAGTAGCCTACTGATCTTTCCTTCCGGGTGATACCCAGGGCCGTAACGACCACTTCGTCCAATTTACCGTTGCCCGGCTTCAGCACGAAATCATATTCCGCCGTTTCGTTATCCTGTACCCGGATATCCCTGACGAGCGGTTCATAACCTACTGCGGATATCCGTAATTTATAGGCGCCGGCCTTCAGACCGGTGAGGGTGAACATTCCATTGTTGTCTGCGGCGATGGCCTTATTCGAGCCTTCCACTTTGATCGTAGCGTTCGACACCGGCTCGCCCGCTGTGCTCGTCACCCTGCCTTTGACGCCGCCATCGAACAGAGGGGTGGGCATGGGGCGAGGAGTTATCTTAATCCTTTTGATAATGATATTGCTGTTCACCTGTTCGTATTGTAAACCGGTGTTGAGCAAGAGAACATCGAGCACATGAGCGACGGGGACATCCCTGCCTTCACAGCTGACGTCCTTGTATGCGGCGATGTCGCTGGTCTTGTAGGTAAAAGGCAGGCTGGTAAGCGTTTCGATCTTGCGTAAAGCCTGTTTGAGCGAGACGTTCCTGAGTTGTATGGACACGGTCATTTTATTCAGATCCTGGGCATGGCTGTCCCGCGCTACCAGTAATCCGCCCGAAAGAAGCAATATACCCAGGAAAAATGCCTTCATAAGCCATGAATATATATTCATATATTTGGTTAGTTTTAGATAATTCAAGACAGCATTATTTTAAAACTTGGACCGCCTCAGGTGCGAACTGGGAGCGGTCGTTTTGTTATTTTTATTCCGGAGGTGACATGTCTCGTTTGGGTTTTTATTGAATGATGTACCAGCCGTCGGATTGCTGCAGGTTGGTATCCGTCAACTTACACAACACCTGCAAGGCCTCTTCTATTCCAATCTCCCTTCGGAAGGAAGTGGATACTTTAAGCGTGCGGATGGCCTCGTTATCGATCCTGATCTTTACGTTATACAGCCTTTCCAGGTCGGCGACGATATCCTCGAACGCTTCGTCGTCGTACGACATATTTCCCTGTTGCCATGCGGCAACTTCGGTGGGGGCGATCTTTTTTTCTTCCACGGTATTGAACCGGCTGTTGACCTTTACCTGCTGACCTTTGACAAGGGTGGCCAGCGCCAGGTTGTTGTAGCTGACCCTGACCTTTCCCGTTCTCACCGAGACGATGATATGCTGACGGTCGGGATAGGCTTTGATATTAAAAGAAGTTCCGAGCACGGTGGTGGAGATCTTCCCGGTATGGATGATAAAGGGCGCCTTTCCCGAGTGGCGGACATCGAAATAAGCTTCGCCCGACAGGGTGACCTCTCTTCTGTCCGAGCCGAAATGTTCCGGGAATTCGAGGGTGCTGGAGGCATTCAGCCATACTTGCGTGCTGTCGGGCAGGAGCAGGTATTTGTATTCCGAAGGTTCCGTTGTCTTTTTGGTAAGGGCAGTTGTGACCAGGGCTATCGGGCGCGGGGCGGGTGGCGTTTTTGTCAGCCAGAGGAGCGAGGCGGCAGCGATCAGCAATACCAGGGTGGTCACCGCCAGCCGGCGCCTGTGTGGGTTCCTGGTGGGTCCGACGATATCCCGGATCTCCGGCTTATCGGTGAGAATCAATGTTCCGTGTTCGTTTACATAGGTCTGTATGGCTGGGATCTGCCCGGCATTCTCATATACCTTTTTTATCAGGCTCCTCAATGTCTCGTCATGAGCGGAGGCCCTGATAAAGGAGAAGAACTCTTCCAACTCCTGCCTGGAACATTTATTTTCGAGATATTGCCGGAAAAGGTATCTGATTCTATCTTCCATTATAAAGAATGACGAAGCAGCGGGAAACTATTCCTATCCGGCAGAAAAAAATTTTTATAGAAAGAAGAACCCAGCGTTTCGGGCGACGAACTTGCGGATAGACCGGATGGCCGCGGAGAGCTGGTTTTTGACGGTATGGCGGGAAATAGATAATTCTTCGGCTATCCGGGCATGATCCAGGCCTTCCTTTTTGTGCAGACAGTAGATGCGACGGCGTTGGGGGGGAAGATGATCGATGGCGCGCTGGATGATGCGGTTATACTCTTTGGCTTCGAGCCATTCATCCGTATCGTTACGAGCTTGGGAGACATTATTCCAGATGGCGTCTTTCAGCCGGCTGTCCGCGGCGGCCTTGCGGAGAAAATCGATGACCTTGTTTTCCATGACCCGATAGAGCCAGGCTTCCACGTTATGGATGTCCTGCAGGCGATGCCGGTGTTCCCACAATTTCAGGAATACCTCCTGGATGATGTCCTTGACATGCTGTTCCGATTTGACCAGGCATAGCCCCAGGTTATACAGCCTGCGTTCATGCTGCTGGAAGACGTCCACAAAAAGGACCTCCAGGGCATGCTCATCACCGTTGCCGTCGGGTGGGTGCAGGTAGCTGGTCATACTTAAAAATAATAAAAAAGGTCGTCGCGGCATTAATAGATTATTAAGATTTTTTTTAGATGCCGCCGTTACCTTCCCCGAAACAAACCCAATCATTATGCTTTATCGTATGCTTTTCTATCTGCTGGTCGGTCTGTGGACCACCGGATGCGCAAAAACTTACCAACCCGTTTCCATTTCCGGGGCCGCGTCTTCCAGGACCCCGCTTTCCGTGACCACCGCCGTTTCTTCCCCGGGGGACGTGGTGGGGAAGATTACCGTCGGTTACCAGGGGTGGTTTTCCGCAGCGGGGGACGGGTCTCCGCTCAATTCCTGGGGTCATACCAATATGGAGACGTGGCCGGATATCCGGCAGTATACCCACACCTATTCCGGTGATCCGTTTTACCAGGATGGTGTCCAGCAACCCGGATTTACCGGTAACCTGGGCAATGGCCAGCCCGCGAAGATGTACAGCGCCGACGACCAGCAGGTAGCCAATGTGCATTGTCTTTGGATGCAGCAAAACGGCATCGATTGTATTGCGCTACAGCGGTTCGGCAGTTATACCACCGGCGGGGCGGTAAAGAATTTCCATGATTCCGTGGATGCAAAGATGATGAGGGCGGCCCAAACCTATGGCCGGAAGTTTTTTATCATGTACGATTGCAGCGCGACGGATGCGGTGGAGGCCGACTGGACCAATACGATCGTAGGCGCCCAGCATCTGACCTCGTCTTCCGCCTATGCCCATCAAAATGGAAAGCCGGTAGTCGCGCTATGGGGGGTAGGAAAATCAGGCCGGGGCGCCGTTACAGACTGGGAGAATACGATCAACTGGTTCAAAAACCAGGGTTGTTATGTGATCGGCGGCCCGCTCGAGGGTTTTGCCACGGATACGCCCAACCAGCCCGCGTATAACCTGTGCAATATGATCATGCCGTGGATGGTGGGAAAAACAGCCGCTACCAATTTCCAGGCGGATTATGCGAATGACCTGGCCTATTGCACGGCGCATGGTATCGATTTCCAGGCCGATGTATACCCCGGGACGGCCTTTTATAATACCAATGGAGGAACAAAATCGCCCAAGAATCAGATCCCGCGGAACCATGGGCTTTTTATGTGGTCCCAGTTTGCCGCCGTACGGGCTGCCGGGGTGCCCAGCGTGTATATTTCCATGTTCGACGAGGAAAATGAGGCGACCGGCATTCTGAACTGTGCTGAAGATGCTTCTTCTATCCCCGCCGGAAAGTATTTTTTAACCCTGGATGCCGACGGCGTACATTGTTCTTCCGATTTCTACCTGCGGTTGACCAGGGATGGCGCCGCCATGGTCAAAGGCCAGACGCCCTATACGACGACGCTGCCGACACCTCCCGTTTTGTCGCCGCCTGCCAGCCTGACGCCACACGTGCTTTCCGCCGGTTCCATTATGATCAACTGGTCCGCCGTCACCGATGCCCCCTGTTATAACCTAAAGCGGTCTACCACGAATGGCGGGCCTTACACTACGATCGCCGCGGGCATCACCGGAGGCACCTATACGGATAATGGGCTAAAGGCGAATACCACTTATTATTATGTCGTTTCCACCGGGCACATCAATGGCGGTGAAAGTGTCAACAGCAGGCAGGTGAGTGGGACGGCAGAGTAAAGGAGAAAACAGACCCCTGGCCGAGCTGGCTTTGGACATCGATGGTTCCCCCATGCCGGTGAATGATCTGCGCCGAAATATAGAGACCCAGACCCATGCCCGGATAGCTATCCATGTTATTCGAGGTAACGCGAAAAAACCGGTCGAACACCTTTGCCCGATCCGCGTCCGGTATGCCATATCCCTCATCCCGGACGCTTACTTTCACCCCATCGGCCGAGGTGCTGGTGAGTATGGTGATGGTGGTTTCGTTGGGCGAATACTTAATAGCGTTGGACAGAAAATTAGTGATGACCTGGCCGATCCGCTCGCGGTCTGCCATAACCGAAGGCATGGGTGTCGTCCGCAGCTCAAACCGATGTGAAGTGGTATGCCGTATCTCTTCTACTCTTTCCTGCAGCAGATCATCGATGTCCACCGGTTCGATCGTGAGTTGCAGCTTGCCTTCCGACATCTTGGTGGTGTCCAGCATGTGATTGATCAGGGTAGCAAGCCTGCTCACCTGTGAATTTAGCCGGATCATCAGATCGACCTGCATGGTGGTCCCTTCTTCTTCGAGCTCCTGCTGAATGATCTGCGCATAGGCCTTTAAGCTGGTGACGGGCGTCTTGAGCTCATGGCTGGCCGCCCCGATAAATTCATCCCTTTGTTTGACCAGTAACTGCAGCTGCTGTTCCCGCTCGTGCAGGATCTGTTCGGCGGAATGTCTCGAGATGATGATCGCCGCGGCGTGCGCAATTACCCCCGCAAGTTCGAGCTCTTTGGATTGCGGTTCCCGGGGTTCCCGAAAATACAGCGCAAAGGTGCCGACGACCGGTCCGCTTTCTGTTCGTACCGGGAAGGACCAGCTGCTTCGGATATGGTGTTTACGGGCAAGTGTTCTCCATGGTTCCCAGGTGGGATCTGTTTCTATATCGGGAGTGATCACCGGTATTCCCGTATGCATGGCCAGGCCGCAGCCTATCGATTCGGGGCCTACCGCAAAGTTCTCCACGTCCCGGGCATATTCAGCCGACATGCCCGCCACCAGGTAGAGGCCTTCTTTATCCGGAGGGATATGAAAGAATGCCGCCCTTGCCCCGGTGTCGATCCGGGTCTCTGCCGTCCGGTTCAGCACCTCCAGGGATTCGGCGAGTGGTCTGCCGTTCATAGCCGCCTGGAAGGCTTCCTTTTGGCCGTTGAGCAGCTCTTCGCTTTGGCGCAAGGCCGCTTCCGCCTTAGCCCTTTCCACCGCGGCCCAGGTTCTATCCGCCGTTTCCCGGACGACGACAATTTCTTCGGTGGTCCACTGGCGCGGAGCATCCTGTTGGACCCTGAGCTGCGCCACCAGCCGGCCGCCTTTTATCAGCGGCACGCCAATGAAGGCAAGAGTGCCCGCGGCAATAGATGCTTCCTTTTCGGCGTCCGTCAGTCCCGGCGTTTCGCGGACATCGTCGATCACGGGTATCTCACCCCGCAAGAACCACCGGATGATCGAGGGGAACGCACCGGTCGGGAACTCGCCGACAGGGCTGAAGTATCCCGGGCTGACATAATTAGCCAGGACCGTGTATGTTTTGGCATCGGAGTCGAACTCTGCATAGAAGGCCCGATTGGCATTGAGGTGTTCGCCAATGACCCGGATGGCCGTCTGTTGGATCTCCACCGGGTCGGACAAGAGGTGCAGCGCGTCGGTAAGCTTGAGCAGATAATCCTGTAGCCGCTCCCGCCGTTTACGTTCGGTGATGTCGTTAAAGAAAATGGCTACCTGGCGGGTTTCCGGCGAGTCAAAAGGGATCGCAAATACTTCATACCACACCCCGCCGGCGATATGCATCGCCGCGTTTTCAAAATGGAGCGCCTTACGCGTCTTCGCCACGTCGCCATAGAGGCGGAACCAATATTCTTCATGGGCAGGTTGCAGCTGTTTCATCGTCCGGCCGACGGCATCATTTAAACCAGTTTGCTTTTCAAAAACAGGATTCACCTCCAGGAACCGGTAATCACAGGCCATTCCTTTTTCATCGAACATGACCTCGATGATACAGAATCCCTGGTCCATATTATTGAAGAGAGTGAGATATTTATCTGTCGCTTTCTGCGTGGCCTTCAGCAGTTCGCCTTCCGTCAAAACCATGGAGGTAAGTTAGGTCAAATATTGCAAATTTTTATATTTTGAGGTTTGGGGCGGGCCGGCAACGTTATTCGGATGAGTTGGCAAGTTGAGCGTATTAATTTATCTATTTTACGGCTATCGTGGCTGGATGAAAAGTCCGCCAGGAATGCCAGAATTCCTGATAAGCCTGCTCCGGCTGCAACTGTGCGCCTTTCAGCGGTCCGTCGATACAGCTGCCGTTGGGTTGCCAGACGCTCTGGGTATTGAGATCCCGGATCATCCGGGTGTTAACGTCATACACGAAGCTCAGGCTATCATTGTAAGATAAAGCATAGAACGTCTTATTGTTAGGTTCAATGGTCAGCAGCAGATGCAGGTTGCCGATAGTGTCGGGGATAACCCTGTCTCGTACCAGGTTATTCCAGTCGTAGGCTTTGCATCTCCCAGCCGATTCGACGCCGATCACCCACGATTTATCGTGCCAGGAGGCGGTGTCCCTTTTTTCGAGGGAACTGTGTATCGATCCCTGGTCATAGCCCCGGAGGCTGTCATAGTTGCTTTTAAAATTCGGATCCGGTTGCAAGGTTAGGCTGTTGGGATGCAAGGTCAGCCAGTCGCCGAGCGTCATCTGGGCGCTGGGGATCTCTGTTAGCTGTCGACCCTTGAGCGGGCCGGCGATCGCTTTACCCGTGGCTTGCCGCCACCAGCTGTGGGTATCTTCGTCTTCAAACATAGCGTTGAAATGGTCCATCCCGACCAGCCGGAAGGCGGCATATCTGCCTTGTACAAAAGGGCTGTATACCCGCCCGGTCCGGCAGACGGTGCAATAGGTGACCAGGACCGGCTGGCCGCCCACCGTATCCCTTACCTGGTGATGATAGCCGATAATTTCGATGGGATAGGCTTTGGCTGCTCCCTGCAAGGATACGCCGATGACCAGCCGGTCTTTATTGGAGCTGTCTGCAGCAAACTGTTTTACCCTGGGTTGATAGAACATTTTATCGGCGAGGAATCTAAAATTGAACAGATAGAAGACGCCGGCATAGACCAGCAGCGCCACGACCAGCATGATCTTCTGCCAGGCCCTTCCTGAGCGGAGATAGAACAGCAGCGGCCATACGACCAGGGCCAGCCCGATGATCCGCAACCAGATGATGTTCCTGTCCAGGAACCAGGCAAAGCCGGCAGTATCATGGCGTTGGCTGCCCGGAAAGGGCATGATCAAATAAACCCGCAGGATCTCGAGGGCGAAAAGAAAGATCAAGCCGATCCACAATAGAAGAGATTTATTCATATTTTGGTCATTTTGCTTATCCTTGCTTTATGAAGCACCGAATATACCTCTTATTTGTCCTGTTTTGTTGCGGATCTTTGCTCCGGGCGCAACAGACCCCGGCCAAGAAGCCGTCGTATGTGATCGTCGCCGATGGGCAGATCATCACCATGCAGCAAATGCAGGCATATGCAAAAAACGGGGATGTCAAATCGGTGGCCAAAGGAGTGTCCCAGGAAAAGCGCGACAGCCTGGCGCAGAAGCTGGGGGATAGTATCGGTGAAAAAGAATTTATCGTCATCGTAAGCCTGCTAAACGAAAAGGAGAAAGCAGAAAAGGCCGAGGCCATGAAACACACAAAGCCGGATAGTGCGCGGGCTTTGGCAAATGAAAGCAAGGCGACCAGCGAAGGCAAGGCGACCAGTGAAAGCAAGGCGACCAGCGAAAGCCCGCTGGTAGGGAAGGCCGCCGATAATTTCCAGGTGAGCATGAGCGATGGCCGGAACGTGCAGCTTTTTTCGCTTAGAGGAAAGGTCGTTATGGTTAATTTCTGGGCGACATGGTGTGCGCCATGTCTAATGGAGTTTTATGATTTCCCCGGGAAGATAATAAAGCCGTTTGCAGATAAGCCATTTGTGTTATTGCCCATTGCAAAGGCCGAGTCGAGGGAGACCGTACTTGCCAAAATGCAGCAGTTGGCCAAAGACGGGATACGTTTTCCCGTAGGCTGGGATACCGACAATGCGATCTGGGAACAGCTGGGGGATAGTCCCATACCCAGGACGATCCTCATCGACAAAAAAGGTGTCATCCGGTTTGTAGTCGTCGGTGGCGGTGAGGCTAACCTGGCAATGCTTGTGGAGAAGATAAGAGAATTGGTGGAAGAGTAAATACCGCATTAGAGGGTCTGCGATGGTCATCAGCCATAAGAAATTTGAGCTATGGGGCAGGACGCTGATCGAAGCGATCAGCATCAAACCGCCTTATCGCCTGTCGGTAAATTTTCCGCAGCAGGCCTGTTTCATCCATTACAAAAAGGGCAAGACGGTGATCAACTCGCCGGCCGAGCAGGTGCTGATCCGGAGCGATGAGTCGGTCATATTGAATTGCGGAACATATTTTGCTGACCTGCTCGAGTATCCCGATGGTGATTTCTATGAAATCCTGGTCTTTCATCTTCATGCGGACACACTCAAAAAATCATACCGGCAGGAATTCCCCGCCTTCCTGAAAAAGAACGACGGCGGCGAGTATATACAGAAGCTCGCTTCACAAGAGATCATAAAGAAGTTCGTAGAGACCCTCTATTTCTATTTCGAGAATCCAGCGCTTGTCAACGATGATATCCTCGAACTGAAGATAAAGGAACTGATCCTTATCCTTTTGCAAACCAGAAATGCCAGCTCCATCAAAGAATTGTTGCAAGGTTTATTTGCGCCTCACGAGCTGAGCCTGAAAGAAATTGTCCAACGGCATTTATATACAAATACCGCGGTCAAGGACCTGGCCGAGCTTTCCAACCTGACCCTGGCAACGTTCAACAGGAGGTTTTATGCGATATTCGGCGACACTCCCGCAAATTACATCAAGACCAAAAGACTTGAAAGAGCCAGGGATCTGCTGCAGGTAAGCACGTTGACCATCGGCGAAATCGCCTTTCAAACCGGTTTTAACGACATCCCCCATTTCTCAAGGTCATTTAAACAGCAGTTCGGGATCACGCCGGCTTCCTGCCGTCCATCCGGCAAGGGACACCTGCCCCATTGACCGAAATATTCAACGATTTGAACTT
>DASZOW010000228.1:0-5280 GCA_035550615.1 Puia sp. | reverse complement strand
TGAATTCGTCGCAGAAGAGATAGACGGTTTTTTCTTTGGCTTGGAGCGGCTGGCGTTTCCGGTGCCAGGCTTTTAGCGTTCGGCCTGCCACTTCCGGCAGAGAGCGGTCAGGGTGGAAGCCAACGAGGCGGTTCAGCGTTTTTCTAAGGAGTGGGGTTTTGCCGAGAAGGTTATATAGGGGAGCAAAGGTGGAGGCCAGCTTCATCTGGTTACTGAAATTCCCGATCAGCTTTGTACGAAACGGGATGCCATGGCCGGTATGATAGTGATGCAGGAATTCCGCGCGCAGCTTGGTGATGTCGACGGAAGAGGGGCATTCCGTCCGGCAGCCTTTGCAGGCGAGACAGAGATCGAGGACGTCCTTTACCGTTTCCGCATCCTGGTCCTGGCCGAAGAGCTGTGGCTTTTTGTTCAGGTATTGACGCAGGACGTTGGCGCGGGCGCGGGTCGTGTCCTTCTCGCTCCTGGTTGCCATATAACTTGGGCACATCGTGCCGCCGGTGATATGCGTTTTACGGCAATCGCCGGAGCCGCTGCATTTCTCGGTGAGGCGGAGCATGCTTTCCTCTTCGGAAAAATCGAAGACCGTTTTTTGCGGCTGAGGCGGGACGGTAGTCCGGGCTTGCACCGGGGCCGGCTTATAGCGCAGATCGACGAGCATGTCCGGCGTGTCGGTGATCTTTCCCTGGTTGAAGAGGCCTTGTGGGTCGAAGATCAGTTTGACCTGTTTGAAAAGAGAATAGATCTCCGGTCCCATGACGGCGGGAATATAATTCCCGCGCAGCCGGCCGTCGCCGTGTTCGCCGGATAAGGCGCCACGGTATTTTTTTATCAGTTCAGCAGTTTCCGCCAGAATTGTTTTGAACAGCTGCTGGCCTTCGGCGGTCTTCAAGTTGACCAGGGGTTCGACGTGCAATTCACCATCTCCGGCGTGGGCGTACATCGAATAGGCCGTATTGTGTTTTTGCAGCAGTACTTCGAGATCGCCGATATAGTCGGGGAGGTCTTCTACCGCTACGGCGCAATCTTCGATGAGGTTCACCGGCTGGGCGTCGCCTTTAAGATTTCTAAGGAGTCCTAGTCCTGCTTTTCGCAGGTCCCAGGCATTTTTTGTCTGGCTGCCCGTGAGGATGGGGTATGCGTAACCGAGACCGGCGGTCTTGAGCTGTTCGATGAGATTTTCACATTTAGCTTTGAGGCCGTTGACCGTGTGATCGAAGAATTCGACCATGAGGATCGAATTGGGTTGGCCTACGAGGAAAAAACGATTTTGGGCTTGTTCGGGGTTGTTTAAGGCTTGTTCCAGGATGACATGGTCGACGAGCTCGGAAGCCGAGCAGCCCGACTTTACGATGATGAGATTTGCTTTCAGCGCTTCCTGCAGACTATTGAAATGAACCGCTACCATGCCTACTTCTTTTGGCGGCAGGTCGATGAGCTTTAGTTTGGCTTCCGTAATGAAGCAAAGCGTACCTTCCGAACCCGCGATCAGGCTGCTGAGATCGATGTAGTTTTCGTTGAGCTGAGCGGCGAGATGGTCGAGGGCATAGCCGCTGTTACGGCGGGTGACGGACGGCTTGGGGAAGTTTTTTGCGATGATCTGTTGGTTGTGCTCGTTCCCGATGAGCGAAAGAATGTTGTCGTAAATGAGATTTTCAAGGTTTTCGGCGGAGTTACGTTTGTTTTGGGCCGTGGCTATGTCGAGTGGGCCGAAGACAGTTTCGCTCCCATCGGCGAGCAGGGTGGTAACCTCGATGAGGTTATTTCTTGTATTGCTCCAGATCATGGAATGGAGCCCGCAGGAGTTGTTGCCGATCATTCCGCCGATCATCGCGCGGCTGGATGTGGATGTTTCCGGCGCGAACATCAGTCCCATAGGTTTTAGCCATGCATTGAGATCATCTCTGACGACGCCTGGCTGGACGCGGACCCACTTCTCTTCTTTATTGAGCTCGAGGATCGCGGTCATGTATTTCGATACATCGACGATGACGCCATGACTTACGACCTGGCCGGCGAGGGAGGTGCCGGCGGTCCTTGGCACGAGGGTGAGATCGTGTTTCCGGGCAAAGGCGATGAGATGACCGATATCGGCTGCATTTTTTGGAATGGCTACGGCGAGCGGCATCTCCTGGTAGACGGATGCGTCCGTGGAATAGGCTATCCTGATGGTCCGGTGTTTTACCGAATCGTCAAAATACAGTTCTCCGCTATAACCGCTGTTCAGTTTCGTAAAGTCGACGGGCATCTGACACTAAATATTAATAAGAGTAGGAATGTGATCCCGCCGTTGACGATGATCAATTCATTATCAAAAGTATAACCTCCGAGCCACGTTTTCGATCCCGAGTTCAGGAAAAGACAAAAGATCGGCGAAAGGACGCAGATGGCTGGGACGAGACGGTCACGGACCTTGCGGCTTTTAATGAGCAGGCCGAAGCTGTACAGTCCGAGCAGCGGGCCGTAGGTATAGCTGGCGACGCGGAAGATGGCGCTGACAACCGCTTCGTTGTTCAGGACGTTAAAGGCGATGACGGTCACCAGGATGAGGGCCGAAAACAGCAGGTGAACGATGTGACGGACGCGGGTCCTGTTCTTTTCCGATCTTTCCGTTTTGTCGAAGTCGAGGAAGTCGATGCAGAACGAGGTCGTCAGGGCGGTAAGCGCCGAGTCGGTGGTCGCGAAGGTCGCGGCCGTCAGCCCCAGCATGAAGATGATGGCGGGCAGGGTTCCGAGGTAATGCAGGGCGATGGTGGGATACAGATAGTCCGTTTTTGAGACCGTGATGCCGTTTTTGGCAGCGTACTGGTATAATAATGCGCCGACGCCCAGAAAAAAGAGGTTGATGATGGTGAAGATGCCCACGAAGGTGAACATGTTCTTTTGAGCTTCGCGGATATTTTTGCAGCTCAGGTTTTTCTGCATAAGATCCTGGTCGAGCCCGACCATGGCGATGGTGATAAAGATGCCGCCGAGGAATTGTTTGGCAAAATGGAACCGGCTGGTCACCACGTCGCCGAAGAAGAAGATCTTGGAATAGTGGCTGTCGACGATGTTCTTGAAGGCGTCGCCGACGCTGTAGTGCAGGCTTTTACAGATGAAGTAGATCGACAGGAATACCGCGAGCACCAGGAAAAAAGTCTGCAGGCTATCCGTGATGATGATCGTCTTCAGGCCGCCTTTAAATGTATATGACCAGATCAGGGTCAGGCAGATGACGGCGGTAAGGATGAATGGGATATGATAATAATCGAAGATGAATTTTTGCAGCACGAGGATCACCAGGTAGAAACGAAAAGAGGAGCCGATGGTGCGGCTGATCAGAAAGATACCGGCGGCCGTTTTGTAGCTTCGGGGGCCCAGCGCTTTTGCGATGTACTCGTAGATCGAGGTGAGCCGGAGCTTATAATACAGTGGCAATAAGACGAGCGCGACGATGATGAAGCCGGCGGCATTTCCCAGGATGAACTGGAAATACGAGAACTGGTCGCCGGCAGGCGCGCCCACTTTTCCCGGTACGGAGATATAGGTGACGCCGCTTAGCGCCGTGCCGATCATGCCGAAGGCGACGAGCCACCATTTCGAATTCCTGTTAGCCAGGAAGAAGCTGCTGTCGCTGGATGGTTTGCGTGAGGTAAGAAAGGAAATACCGATCAAGACAGCAAAATAGCTGAATATAAATAAAAGCAGTGTCAGTGGGGACATAGTTATCGGGTCTTGCTTAGTTCGATGACTTTGCGGACGTTGCCGTATTGTCTGAGTAGAGTTTCCGCCGTTTTCTCGTCAAGACCCGTCTCCCGGACGATGATCCTGACGCCGCGTTTGTGGAGCTTGCTGTTGGTCAGCTGCATATCGACCATTACGTTGCCGCGGACCTTGCCGAGGCGGATCATGGTTGACGTAGTGAGCATGTTGAGCACCAGTTTCTGCGCGGTGCCTGCTTTCATCCGGGTCGAGCCGGTGAGGAATTCCGGGCCGACGATGACTTCGATGGGAAACCTGACGGCTTTGGCGATCGGGCTGTTTTTGTTACAGACGACGCAGCCCGTGACGATGTTATTCTGCGCCGCTTTTATGAGCCCGCCGAGCACATAGGGGGTCGTTCCCGAGGCGGCGATCCCTACCAGGACGTCTTTATCGTTGATATTGTAGCGTTGTAGATCCGTCCAGGCCTGTTCGAGGTCGTCTTCGGCGTTTTCGACGGCTTTTTTGATGGCGACGTCGCCGCCGGCGATGAGACCGATGACCAGGTCGTAGGGTACGCCGAAGGTCGGGGGACATTCCGAGGCGTCGAGGATGCCTAGCCGTCCGCTGGTGCCGGCGCCGATATAGAAGAGTCGGCCGCCGAGGCTCATTTTTTCGATGATGGCGGCTGCCAGGGCTTCGATCTGGGGAAGCGATTTGTTGACGGCGGTGGGTACGCGCTGATCTTCTTTATTGATGTTCGATAAGATATCCGCGAGCGATAATTCCTGTAAATTCTTGTAATAGGATTCCGTTTCAGTGATCTGTTCCATGAAAAAAATGTTGTGAGAAATATGAAATTAAAAGAGGGGAGACCGGGGCCTCCCCTCTATGAGACTAAATAGCCGGATCGGCTGGAGTATTGGGATTGTTGACCCGCTCCTGTTGGGGATAGGGATAGAAGATGCGATTCCGTTCCGAGTTATAGGTTGGCGGCGCAGGCCGGAGGAATCTCCTGGTGTCTTCCCATTTGAGACCGCTGAGATAAAGCTCCGCGCAACGTTGTTTGTAAACTTCTTCCAGCAGGCTGGGATAGTCCACTACGCCGGAGTATGCAGGCAGGCCTGCATTGACGCCGAAGGGGTCGCCGGTAGTCTGGGTCCTGACCGCATTGATCAGGGCCAGCGCCTGGTTGAGGTCGCCGTTTAGCCGGAGGATGGCCTCTGCCTGGATGAGCCTGACCTCATCGGGGGTGTATACCGGTATGCTGCCCGTTTGCGATGTAGCAAAGCCTGCCATGGTGCAAACCGTGTCGCCATTGATGACCTGGTTTGGCGTGGTGAAGTAGAAGTTTAGGCGTTTGTCACCCGCGTAGTATAAGCTGTCGGGAAGGCCGAAGTGGATGCGGGGGAAATAGGATTTCGTGATCGAGTATGCCGTATACAGCGGGTTAGGGGCAAGGCTCGAGTAGTCGAATTTCGAGGTCTTCGAAAGATTGACCTTGCCAGCATTATCCAGCGCTTTCTGGTAGTTGCCGGCCATGAGGTTGATCCGGGCTTCCATGGCATACACCGTGTTGACCAGGTCGAAGTCCGG
>DASZOW010000227.1:0-9195 GCA_035550615.1 Puia sp. | reverse complement strand
GGGATAGTTGGGTTTAGGGGGGCGGGATGGGCGCATTTGGAGCCCCGGGGGCGACAGGGGATAGGGATAGTTGGGTTTAGGGGGGCGGGATGGGCGCATGTGGAGCCCCGGGGATGACAGGGGATAGCAGGTGGCATGTGGGACGGGGGGACGGGGTGGCATGGGAGTGGGGTTTAGGGTTGAATGGAGAGCTGGACGAAGAACTCTTTTTCGTCCTGATGCATATAGAATTCGTGCCGGTCGGGATATAGGAGCTTGAGCCGGTGCAGCACATTCTTCAACCCGATACCGGATTTGGCTTTTTCAGGGTCATCGCCTTTGCGGGTGTGGATGCTGTTGCGCATTTCGAACAGGATGCGGTTGCCCTGGCTTTCGAGGCGGAGCTTTATCCACGAGGGCTCGCGGAGACTGATCCCGTGTTTAAAACCATTTTCGACGAATGGGATGAGCAGCATCGGCGCGATCTGGAAGTCGGGAAAGGTTTCGTCGATGACGGTTTCGATATGGATGGCCTCGGAAGACTCGGTCCGAAGTTCCTGCAAGGCGATATAATTTTTGAGATAGTCGACCTCTTTGGCCATGGGGATATGTTGCAGGTGGTTTTCGTGGAGCATGAACCGCATCATGTCGCCAAGCCGCTGGACGCCCGCAGCGGTCCGGGAAGCGTCTTCCTGCAAGGCCGTGCCATAGAGGGTGTTCAGGACATTGAAAAGAAAATGGGGGTTGATCTGGGACCGCAGGAACTGCAGATCGGCTTCCGACTGTCCCAGCGCGGTTTGCAGGCCGTGGAGCTGGAAGAGCTTTTCTTTCCACCGGCGATAGATATACCACGACACGGGGGTGGTAATGGCCAGCTGCGCCAACCAGAAGCTTATCAGCGCCGGGAGCACGACGTGTCCATCGGCAAGGCCGTAGTAGAAGAACGGGATCGGCCAGGATATGATCGAGATCAGCAGTCGGCGGCGGGCAAGGGGCGACCATCCACGCAATAACTTTCCGTCTTTTTTTTGGGGAAATACCCAGTAAATATTTGAATACGCCGTGAGGATGGCCGGGGGCAGCAGTAGAAAATAGAATACGGTCAGGGAAAATTCCGTAAACAGCACATCAAAGTTCAACAGGATGCAGCCGACGGAGAAATAGATCAGAAAAAAGCTGCTGAGCTTGTCGCTAACCTGGATCAGGAGGGTATTACTGCCGGGGTCATCCTGCATGCGGCGGATCGTCAGCTCACGGACAGCGGCATACGCCAGATAGCCGACGACCCAGGGAATCACGTGATGGAGACCGGCGCCGATGATCATGATACCCGACAGCTGTTCATTGACGACAACGGGAGCGTCGGTATAGGAAAAGGCGACGCCATTGGCGATACCCAGCAATAGGGTCATGAGGAAAATGTTCGACAGCAGCCAAAGGAGTTTACCCGGGGGGATACGGAATGGGCCGGGGATAACCGCGGGCGCGGCGGCGCGGGAGGCATTCGGGGCGTGCGGCGCTGTGGCGCGGGAGGTATTTGGGGCGTGCGGCGGTGTGGCCCTGGAGTAATTCGGGGCGTGCGGCGGTGTGGCGCGGAAGGCATTTGGGTCGAACGGCGGGTTTGCATGCATCAGCAGGGGAAGGATGTAGCCGTTGATCCACCAGTAAGCTGCGTACAACGCGAGCAGGAAACCGGCATGGGGGAACAGGTAATTGCGGTAATAGTCGAAGCTCAGATGTGCGTCGGCAAATGCGCGACCCCAGCCCCGGGCGAGGTCCTCGTCGGAGGTCACGAAGATGGGCCGGATGAGGCCCGCGATAGCGGCGGCGATCAGGATGGTGACCAGCGTGTATTCGTATGAGCGCCACCTGGTGCGATGTAAAAAACCCGGCTCCATATTGCTGTTGTTTTGTCGGCAACTTAGTGCAAATGGAACCGGGTTTGAGATAAAAGTGATGAAACGTTCTACTTATGTGATGTAATAAGGCTATTTGCTTGTTTCCGCGGTTTCGGTCTTCTGGTTATCGGTTTTTGCGGAGGTTTGGGTTTGGCCCTGGCTTTGGTTTTGGGCTTGAGCCTGGGCGGCTTTGCGGCTCAGATTCCTCTTGAGGATGCCGACATAGCGTTCTGCATCGGAGTTGCCGGGGTCCAGGGACAGCAGGCGTTGGAAGTAATCGATGGCGCCGGCATAGTCTTTTTGGGTGTTGGCCTTATACGCCGCGATATACCCATAGGCTTCGACCAGGTGTTTACGGTTGGTCTTGTTGGTGGTGTCCTTGCCATCGATCTCGATGATCTTGTTATACTGGGGGATCGCCATGCCCATGGTCATGGCCGTGTCGATGGCGGCATCGCTGCGGGCGCGCCAGTAATAGCCGAAGCATTGATCGGGGTATTTGGTTTCATACATGCCGAAGACGCTGTCGGCCATAGGATAATTCTTAGCCATATAATGCGCCAGGCCCCAGTTGAACAGATCGAGATTTGTCGCCCTGGGATTGCCGACATAATATTTTCCCAGCCAGATGGCCTGGTTCGGGTAGTCCTTGGCTTTTTTGTACAGCGCTGCGAGTTTTTTCGCATAGACGGTCCGCTGGGTGGTGTCTTTGTCCATGGCGCTTGCCCTGGTGAGATAGGCCGCGGCGGAATCGGTTTGGCCCAGCATGTCATAGATCTCGCCCATGGTGCTGTAGTCCTTGACGACGAAGCCGGTATCCACCTGTTCGCTGAAATATTGTTTCATGTAATCCAGGGCCCTGGTGGAATCGTGGAGCTCTTTGTAGGAATAGGCGATGAGCTTATACAGCCGCGGCTCGGTGATCTTGCCCTGTGCCGCTATCAGATGCTGCGCATGGTCGATGGCCGCCTGGTATTTGCGCGAAGCGTATAACAGGTCGGTGATGAGATAATCATTGTTGATGCTCGGATCGGTGGCTGCGACATAATGATCGAGACATGCCATGGCCTTATTGACGTCGCGGAAATAATAATAGTAATACAGCTCATACCAGGCGGGCGCGTACAACGAATCGGTGGCTACGGCCTGATTGAAATATTTGAGATACATCTCGGGGTTCTCCTGGGTAACGAAGATCTTACCGAGCCTGTACATGGCTTCGACCTCTTTGCTGTCCTGTGCGAGGGCGTCATTGTAGGCTTTGTACGAGTTGGTGCCATCTGCCAGTTTCCGGTAGGCGTTGCCGAGCGCTACGTAAAGCTCCGCATTGTGTTTGTCGCGTTTGATGGCTTTTTGAAGCAGCGTGACGGCATACTGGGCATTACCGGAATCGGCCAGTTGATGGGCGGTGGCGACGGCGAGCAGGACGACGGGGTCTTTTTCCCTGGTTTGCTTGAGGGCCTGATCGAAGTAGACGGCGGCGCTGTCTTTCTGGCGTTGTTCGAGCGCCAGCTGTCCAAAGGCGCAGAGGGCCATCGGCTGTTGTTTTACTGCCGCGGGCATGGTCTGCAAGGTGTCCTTGAGTTTCGGGAGCTGGTGTTTATGAACATATACCTGGGTGAGCAGCCACCATGCCTCGGCGTTGTTGGGGTCGGTACGGAGCTGCGATTGGAGAAGATGGGCGGCCCCGTCGTAGCGTTCGTAATACAGCAGTTTCTGTGCGTCTGCTATCGACTGAGCCTTGGAGCCACCCATCAAGAAAAAAGTACATAAGGCAAGTAAGAGTTTTTGCATAACAATCATTTATTAACGGTTCACTTATACGGTTCAACATCCAGTACCTGTATCCTGGAATCTTTGCCGACGAGATCGCTGATATGACGCCAGCCGGTGAAACCTGAAATACCGCTTTCGGTTTCGGGGTTGACGAGGATCAAATCCGCCATGATCAGCTCGGCATAGTTCAATGTTGCCTTGGCCGGACTGTGCCGGCCGGTGGCCGAATATTCTATAGGATGATGAAGGTTCTCACGCAGGTGATGATAGGCTCTGAGAAAGACCTGCGGCAATTCCCACTCTTTAGGTTCGGGCCGGTCCTGGATGGCGAGGAGATGGACCTGCGCCTTAAATCTTTTCGCAAGGATGACGGCCCACTCCAGCTTCCGTTCCGGAAGAAAATCGCGGATAGGGATGACGATGACCTTAGTCCGGTTTTCGATAGAACCTGGTATGACCGTCAGCACCGGGCAGTTGCTTTTTTTTGCGATCGCATCCGGGGTGATATGGGACAGCAGCGGCCAGCGCCGGCGGTTGTTCTGTTTGCCGATAACGATGAGATCGGGTTTCAGCATATTGGCGCTGTCGAGGATAAGACGCTGGACGTTACGGCCTTTAAGAATGTGCGTTTTTACCTTGAGATCGCCATGCATGCCCCTGATCATGTCTTTGAGCTTTTCCATTTCTTTTTCCACCGCCCACAGCTTGAACTGGTATGTTGCCTGTCGTCCGGGACCGATCACGTGGAGGAGGTGCAGTATCGTCTCGTCCGGCCCCACGAGCCCTGCCGCCTTTTTTATGGCGATCTCCGTGTTGAGTGAAAAGTCCACAGGGATAAGGATACTATTGAAAGCAATGGCCATTCGTGTGTTTTTAGGTTGTCAGGGACGGGTCATCCGGCATGACTTAGGTTATGCGTTTTCTCTAAAGTAGGGCCGGGGGATTAACGGTTAATTAGAGCGGCATTAGAATTAAATTAGAGGCTTGAAAATTCGCGGGGAGGGGGTAATTTTGAAGCGTCCCCCCAACTCGGGCGGAGGACCGAAAACTATGGAAGAGAGGAAGATATTAGTCATCGAAGATGAAAAAAAAATCGCGGATACCCTGAAAATGGGCCTCACGGAGAACGGTTTCGATGTGGAGGTTGCTTATGATGGGAAGATTGGCCATCAGCTTCTTACGTCCAGGGCCTTCGATCTGGCGATCATCGATATCAATCTTCCGGGTATGAACGGATATGAGCTTTGTAAGGCTATCCGCTACCGCAATATGAATATGCTGGTGATCATGCTTACCTCGATGAGCTCGCTGGACGACAAGATCGAGGGGTATGATTCGGGGGCGGACGATTACCTGGTTAAACCCTTTGAGTTTCGGGAGCTGTTGTTAAAGATCAGGGCGTTGTTGAAGCGTACTCCCGGCACGTCGATGCCTGTGGGCAATCTGCTGCGGGCGGCGGACCTGGAGATGAACCTGGACAATAAAGAGGTGCATCGCGGCGGGCGACGGATAAAGCTTACGGCCAAGGAATTCCAGCTGCTCGAATATCTCATGCGCAACAAGAACAGGGTCGTCTCGCGCGCCGACCTGGCGATCAATGTCTGGGATGTGGATTTCAATACGAATACGAATGTGATCGATGTCTATATCAGCTATGTTCGCAATAAGGTCGACAGAGATTTTGAACAAAAACTTATACAAACCCATGTGGGCATGGGCTATATTTTGAAAACCCAATCCAGCTGATGCCGGTCCGCAACCGCATAACGCTTTTGTTTACCTTACTGGTGGTAGGGATCCTTTCCCTGGTGTGCTCCTCCGTCTATTATTTCTCTTATACGAACCGGATCAAAGACATCCAGACCCGGCTGGCCAACAGGGCGATCACCACCGGGCGGCTGCTGAGCCAGGGCGGCATTTTCGACCGCGCTCTCATCAGAAAGATCGATTCTTCGACTTCGGTGGCGATGCGGGATAAGATCGTGGAGGCATACGACAGCTACAATCACCGGGTTTATTGGTACAGCGACAGCACTGCGGACACGATGCATATCGACACGACGGTGCTCGGCAAGGCCCGCAAGAGCAAAGAGAGCGTTTATTTCAAACAGGATGCGAAGGATGCGATTGCGTACTATTACAACGATGACAGCTCATGTTTCGTGATCGTGGCTGCTGCATACGACGAACAAGGGAACGAGAAGCTGCGGCATCTGCGCCTGGTGCTGTCGCTCAGCTTTATCGGCGGGATACTTAGCTCGGTCGTCGGGGGATACCTGTTTTCCATTTCTTTATTGCATCCGCTGCGGCGGATCGCCGACGAGGTCAACGAGATCTCGGCG
This sequence comes from Puia sp., assembly GCA_035550615.1. Taxonomy (GTDB): domain Bacteria; phylum Bacteroidota; class Bacteroidia; order Chitinophagales; family Chitinophagaceae; genus Puia. Next base: position 3,200 of record DASZOW010000227.1, on the reverse strand, counting down.
CGGAATCTTACCCGGCGGATCCGGTCTGCGGCGAGCGGCAGCCGTGACGAGTGGTATTATCTTTCCGATACGCTTAACCAGCTGCTGAACCGGCTGCAGCAGAGTTTCGAGATCCAGGGCCGGTTTATCGCCAATGCTTCGCATGAGCTTTCGACGCCGCTGACCTCGATCTCGAGCCAGCTGGAGGTGGCGCTGCAACGGGCGAGGTCGCCGGAGGAATACCGGCAGATCATCAACTCGGTGTATCAGGATACGCGGCAGCTGAACAAGCTTACGCAGACACTGCTGGAATTTGCGCGGGCGTCGGGAACGGCTGCCGGGCTGGAGATCGACCTGGTGCGGATCGACGAGATACTGCTGCGGCTTCCGGCGGAGATCACGAAGGCGAACGCGTCATTCAGTGTGACCCTGGATTTTGACCAGCTGCCGGAGGCGGAGGAGGATCTGCTGGTCTTCGGCAATGAGGAGCTGCTGTTTACGGCGATCCGGAATATTGTCTCCAATGCGTGCAAATATTCCGATGATCATCATGCGATCGTGCGGCTGACGGTGGAAGGCAAGGAGATCCATATTTCGGTACAGGACAGGGGAAGGGGGATAGGGCAGGAGGAGTGGGAGAATATCTTTCAGCCTTTCTATCGGGCGGACGATGGGCATGGGGTGCCGGGGTTTGGGTTGGGGCTGCCGCTGGCGCGGCGGATATTGCAGCTGCATAAGGGGTTTATAACGGTGGATTCGGAGGTTGGGAAGGGGTCGACGTTTTTTATACGGTTGCCGATGGCGAGCTCGCCGAATTTCTAATACAATTCTAATCCGTGCTTAAGCCGGGCTTAATCCCGGCGTCCAACCTTGGCGGGTAAACAAATACCTCTATATGCGTATCAAGCACATAGCATTTGCCGCTCTCGCACCGGTGATGCTGTTTTCCTGCGTCAGCAGTAAAAAGTTTAAATCTCTCCAAAGCAAGTACGATAGTCTGAATAGTGCCTACGGCAATTTGCAAAACGATCTCAAGAACTGTAACAACAAAACCGCCAGTCTTACACAGGATAAATCGAATTGCGATGCGCAGGTTGCGGCCTTGCAAAAACAGATCGCTTTCCTGAAAGCCAACAATACGCAAGCCTTGAAACAGCTGGAAGACCTGTCCGTGATCTCGAGCTCGCAAGCGCAAAGCATCCAGCAATCGCTGGACAACCTGGGAGCAAAGGATGCGTATATCCAGAGCCTGCAGCAGGCGATGGCGCATAAGGATTCGCTCAATATGGCGCTGGTCAACAATCTCAAGGGGGCTATCGGCAACCTGAACGACCAGGATATCAATATCAAGGTGGATAAAGGGGTGGTGTATGTCGATATTTCCGACAAGCTGCTGTTCGCCAGCGGGAAGTATGCGGTTACCAAGCGTGCGCAGGAGGTGTTGGGGAAGGTGGCGACGGTGTTGAAGGCGCAGCCTGATATCGAATTCATGGTGGAAGGCCATACGGATAATGTGCCTTACCGGCATGGGGATCTGCTGGACAACTGGGATCACAGCGTGAAGCGCGCTACGGCGGTTGTTAGGATCCTGCAGAACAAATATGGTTTGGAGCCTGCGAAGATGGCGGCTGCCGGCCGGTCCGAGTATGTGCCGGTGGCTTCGAATGCTACGGCCGAGGGGCGGGCGCTGAATCGCCGGACACGGATCGTCATTCTGCCCCAGCTGGATCAATTCTTCAAATTATTGGAACATAAATAAACGTCTGTCCTGCAGTTGGGTTTTTCCTATCCGTCCTCTAGGGACTGGGCCCCGCCGAAAGGCGGGGCTCGTTTTTTTATGATGTGATGAGGGAGGCCGGCGCGCTTGAGGCGGGCGGAGCGGATCAGTTGACGCGTAGCGGATCAGTTCACAAGATACATCCGGGTTGCCGAGTTGATATACTCGGTGGGATCGAAGGCATTGTCGAACGTATCTTCGAGGGCATTGAGCTTGACCTCGAGCTCCTGGACCTTGAGCCCTATCTCGGGGTCGCTGCGGTATTTTGTTACGAGCTCTTTGTATTTGGACAGGATGCCGCGGATATCGAAGGTGAGATCGCCAAAGCGCAGCTTGAGCGACTGGACATCCATCAGTTCGTAATAAATGGGCTGTTTCCAGCTTTTGAGGTCGGCGGCTTTGCGGGTCGTGACTAGCGCCGAGGCTTTTTTTCGCAGCTCGGTAAGGAACTGGTAACGTTGGTCGGCATCGGTTTCTTTGGCATAGCGGTGGACGTATTCTTCCGGTTTGACGCCGAGCAATGCGAGATTCTGGTTCAGGATGGTATCGTAATGGATCTGCACCTTTTCGAGCTCTTTGGTGACGATGTCCCACTGCTGCTCGATGAGGTCTTTGTCATAATCGAACTGGCTGAGCTTGGCGGTTAGGAGAAACATCTTTTGGCTCATTTCGCGCTCTTCTTTCTTTTTGGCGCTGAGCTGGCCGATGTATTCATTGATGCCGATAAAGAAAGCCTGGAATACGGGTCCGGCGATGGGCGTGGCGCTGGAGATATTGCCGGTGACGGTGACCATGTCGTGCAGCACATCGAGCGCGGGGTCGCGATCCTTCATCTTTTCGACATAGGCATAGAAGCGCTTATACCAGTCCTGGTAGCCGGGATATTTCATCGGGTCGGCCGTTTCTTCCAGGGTGCTGAAAAAGCTTTTTGTGGCATTGAAAAGGACGAGGGGTTTGATCTCTTTGTCCATAGAGACCAGGTTGATGATGGCGCTTTGGTAATTGGCCTGGTAGACGTACAATTCGTTTTCTTCTACTGTCGCCTGTTTTTTCTCGAGGGCCTGTACTCTTAGCAGGAGTTTGTCTGCTTTGTCGCGGGCATCGCGGGAGGCGGCGATCTCGGTGTCGAGGCTATCGACGCGATGGTCTAGTTTCGAGAGGGTTTGGTCGATGTCTTTTGTCTTTTTGTCGAGGCTGTTCTGGATGTCGCCAAGGACCTTGTTCCGGATGTTCTTATCGTTGGATAGCGTGGTGTCAGCAGGAGTGTTTGTTGGAGTGGTTTGCGTCGTTTGGGCGAATGTGGGATATAAATAGAAAAGGCCCGACAGGATTAAAAGGATTTTTTTCACTTGAATTGAATTTGGAATAGCATAAATTTAATCGGGAATGCTTAAAAAAGCTATTAGAAAGCGATTAGAATCGTAAAAATACGATAGAAATCGAG
>DASZOW010000226.1:0-15513 GCA_035550615.1 Puia sp. | reverse complement strand
TCGGGCTCTCGGTCGAACACCATCTTTTGTGCCGACGGCGCCAGTTGCAGAATGGCTTTTTCGAAGTCCTGGTAGTGCTGATAACCTTTGAGCCGCACGAGCTCGCCCGCCGCATTGGCAAAGATCAACGTCGGAAAGCTCACGACGCCCAGCTCGCCCGCCAACGCCAGGTCATCCTCGAAGGCCTGCCGCGCCGATCCGACATAGTCTTCCCGGAAACGTGCGGCATCCAGCCCTACCTCCAATGCGGCGGCCTCCAGGTGTCGCCATTTCATGATATTCTTTTTCTCCAGGAAGATCATCTCGCGCACCCTTCGCAGGAACAGCAGCGCCTTTTGCTCGTCCTGGAATTGCGCCGCCTTGAACCCGATGGAAGGTGGAAAAGACGATGACAAAGGATCTTCTGTCCACACGCCCGCATCCAGCGGCATCTTGAAGGCATCCGCAACCTCCTTCCAATGCGTAGCGGCATCGGACGGGCTCTGGATCTTGCCCTTACAATCCTTCCACGACGGCAACAGCCCGCCCATGATATACCGGATGTCGAGGATATGTCCATATTCCAGGATCAGCTTCTTCCAGATCGGCTGAATGATCCAGCAGGTCGAGCAGATGGGGTCGGTGAAATAGCTGACGCGTAACGGCGATTCCTGCATCGGCGCCATCCCGCGATATCCCCGGCCATCGGCCTGAACCGCCGCCCCGCCCCGTCCCAAGCCGTTTGCCTCCGTCGAAGCGGAAGCCAGGAACGGTAACGGCGTCTCCATCTGCGTCTCAGGCGTGAGAAACTTTTCCTTGAGCTGCCGCCCAAGCCGGATATGTTCGGAGATCGTGTCGGCCCGAAGCCGGTAATAGGCCCGGAAGGCTTCCTCGGGGTCTGCCCATTGATGCAGCGTCGTCGCGAGGACCTTGGCATCGACGATGGCGTTGGTCGTACCCGCGCTGGTAAAGGGCAGGGTTAAATGCGCGGCATCTCCGATCAGCACCACATTCTCCCGGGAGAAGATCGGCAGCAGATCGAAGTCTTTTGTATGCCAGATATAGGTCTTGTTGAAATCGGTGGTTTGCAGGATCTCCGGGATCTCCGGCGGAAAACCGTGGAGCATCTTCTGACAAAACGCCTTTAGCTCGGCCGGATCGCTCTCGCCGACATCGGCGATCACGGGGTCATACTGCATGAACCAGACGGACTCTTCCTTTCCGGTCGGGATCATCCCGAATGCCAGCCCGCGTTTCTCTTCCTGGTATTTCACAAAGGTCTGCGCATAACGCTGCGCCAGCTCCCGGCTGTGCGATATGCCTACGATCTCCTTGACAGCCACCGGCGTCAGCGGGATCTCTCCGAACAGGGCTTCCCTGACCCGGGAATTGCCGCCATCGGCGCCTATAAAAATATCGCCATATTCTATCTCTCCACTAGCGAATACCGCGGCTACCGCCTTGCCTCGTTTGCGGATAAAATGGGAAAAGACGCGTCCGCCCCGAATTGTGCCGGGACGCAAAAGCCCCTGTAGCCAGGCAGTCAGCTCACAACGTTTCATGCAACGCCAGGAGTCGAGCTCCACCTGTCTGACCTCCTCCCCACCCGGCCGGCGCAGACTGAACAGCTCCACATCCGTTCCCGGTAGAATGGTCCTGCCGCCGCCATCCAGCTCCTGCAGAACGGAGATGGCTTCGGAATGCATCAGGAACGCATGTCCGCGCTCAGCCATTCCCGGTAGCTTTTCGCAGATCACGGTGTCGATGTCCTTTCTTTGCAAAAAAGCGGCCATACTCATACCCGCTATACCTCCGCCAATGATGACGACTTTCATAAACGTTGTATTGTATTGGTTATCCGATCCAATGCCATAGTCAGTATCTCTTCCGAAGTAGCGAAGCTGAGCCGGATATGCCCCCTGGCGCCTTCGCCGAACCATTCCGGCAACCCGGGCACCACCGCCACCCGCGCTTCGTTGAACAACAGCTCCTGCATCTCACCCGAACTCATGCCCGTACTCGAAATATCGGGGAAGGCCACATAACAGCCTGCCGGCAGGACACAGCTGACGCCCTTGATGCGATTCAGCCTTACCACACACAGATCACGCATCCGCTGCAGATGCCGCACGAAACCGCGTAACCAGTCCTCGCACTCATCCAGCGCAGCAGCCGCAGCCACCTGCGAAAGCAGGTTGGCGCCATGTACGGTCGATTTATGAAGAGATGCATTGAGAAGAAGATCGTAGTGCTCCCGGTTGGAAGCCATTACCGCGCCGATACGCAGCCCCGCCAGCCCATGCGATTTGCTGAAGCCGGTGATCGTCACGGTCCGGTGACGGATCTCTTTCGCGAGCGACGCGATGCTGGTATAAATATTCGGTGAAAAGACGATATCGCTCCATATCTCGTCGGAGAGGATCACGAGATCATGCTTCACGGCCAGCTCCCCAATACGGGTGAGCTCCTCCCGGGTAAAGACCTTACCCGTCGGGTTCAGCGGATTACACAAACAGATCAGCCGGGTCCGCCCGGTGATCAGCTGCTCCAGTCTATCGAAATCCACCGGCCCATCGCCCGGCGGAATAGCAAAAGGCACGGCCTTCGCGGCCACACCCTCTATGGAATAACGAAAAAGAAAATCTACGGGATCGAAAATGATGGCCTCGTCCCCCGCCGAGAGAAAAGCTTTACAGGTCAGATAGATGCCGAAAGCAGCGCTGTCCACAGGGAAGATCGATGCCGGCGAGGCGGGGATCTGCCGCTTGGTTTGAAAATAACAGGCCATGCTTTCCCGGAAACGAGGCAGCCCTTCAGCGGGGCCGTAGCAGAAATAGCGTTCCCTGGCAAAACGGGCGATCGCCTCGGTGATCTGCGGCGCACAGGGCATATCGGGATCGGCCGCAGTCAACGGTATGACATCCTCGGGCACAGTGGCCCATCGCAGGTTATAAGCCCGCTGCTTAAGGATGGGAAGATCGATCTGGGTCGGATCAAACATGGCTTTTAGGGTTTTCAAGGTTAGGATAAGATTACCGGAACAAGACCGGCAAAGCGTTATCCCGCCTCGGGCACATTGTCCATGATCTCCACGATCTTTCCTTTCTCTACCGGCTTGATCAAAAAATCGGTCACCGCCCGGTACGTCTTCGATCGTTCCACCTCCTGCGGCGAAATAGAGGAAGAGACAATGAACAATGCGATATCTTTCTTCAACTTCGGCTTCAATTGTGAATACTCGTTCAGGAACTCCCAGCCATCCATCACCGGCATGCTGAGATCCAGGAATATGACATCCGGCAATTGCCCCGCATCATCCCGGATCTCATTTAGACGACTGATCGCTAACTCCCCATCCGTGAACTCGACGATCTTACACGGACAGTTGATCGAGGCTATGATCCTCCGGGTCAGGTACACGAAAATGGGGTCATCGTCTATAAGAAATATACTTTTCACGAAGCTTGTTTTATCCTATTGTCGAATTCTACAAAAAAGACAGATCCCTCGTCGGGAACGCTCTCCACCCAGATCCTGCCCCCCATGGCCTCTACATGCGTCTTTGTCATATAAAGCCCGAATCCCTTGGCATTGGGATGACGATGAAAGACCTTGCCTATCTTGAAGAAATTATCCTTGTGTTTTACCAGGTCGATACCGAGACCGTTGTCCTGCACGGAAAGGATGATCTTGTCGCCTTCTTTCTTCGTCCTGATATGGATCAGCGGCTTGCGGTCGGGATGATGATATTTCAGCGAATTGCTGATGAGGTTGTGGATGATGCTGTTCAGATATTGAGGCGGGTACTGGATCACCGAGCCTCCGCTGAAATCGGTCTCGATCTGCGCATCCAATTTGTTGATCTCGGTCTGCAACCCGTCCACGGTTCTTTTGATACAGTCTTTCAGACACACGTTCTCACGTTCGATCTCCGTATTCTGCCGGATCTGGATCGATTCCACCAGCTCGTTGAAGGTAGCATGCAGGTTGTCGATCACCGGCCGCAATTTGGAGATCAGCAGCTTTTGCTCCGCGGGATCTTCGCTGCCCTGGATAAAATCGGTAAGCATCGACATATTCACCAGCGGAGCCCGCAGATTGTGTGAAACGATGCTGCAGAAATCCGTAAGCTGTGCATTGCGCGTGGACAGCTGCGTCACCAGCGCCGCCTGTTTCTCTTCCATGATCTTACGGTCGGTGATATCGATGCCGAAGCCGATGACCATCGACAGCTCGCCCCGGTCGTCATACACCGGGTACATGCGACGCAGATGCGTGATCATCTCTCCCTTGGGATTCTGTAAGGTGTCTTCCCAGCGGATCTCTTTACCCGAGTCCTTTGCTTCCAGGAACTTGGCGCGCCGCTGATGCGCCACGGAAATATCCCGCTTGCGATAAGCGGCATATTCATAGTCGTCCTTGCCGATGATGTATTTACGGTATTCGTCGTTGCTGATAGCGCCGGGATTAACAAACAGATAACGATGTTCGGAATCGAAAACCGCAACGTCGATGGGTAGTTTATTGAGGATGTTCTCGTAAAAGGCCTTTTGACGATCCAGCTGCTCCATCAACTTATGATCCGGTGATTCGGCTTTCGCCTCCTTTTCCCGCCCCTTTCGGGACCTATGCCAGCCGGATTTGAGTTTATGTATAAATGGAATCATGTATTACTCCTTTATAATCAGCACCATCTCACAAAACCTTCATAGCAGCTGAATCAATGATATGTAACGTAATATCCCACCGGCTATTGTCTGCGATCTTCGAAAACGGGGGATTCGCTATTTTAGCTGCATGAAGCACGCCTATTTGATCCTCCTGTTCGCACTCCTGCAAACGACCCTGCCCGCACAGCGGCTCCTCATCGTGAGCCATTCGGTAGATAACCAGAACCGCTATATCTTTAGTTGTACGAACAACGACTATTGTCCTTATGTGGTGCGTCTCGATTTTCCCACACTCACCAATGCGCAGACCGACCACCCGATACCCTATGAGGTGGAAGTCAAACCGGGCGCCACGAAGCTGGTCACCGTTTCGCCCATCGACAAATCCAAAGACATCAGGCTGAACTATAAAACGAGCAATCGCAAAGGCTGCCTCCACCCTGTGGTCAAACTGAATTTCACCTATCTGCTGCCCATCTCGCCGGGCACGGAGACCCAGGCCTATCGCATCGTGAATGCCAAAGGCAGCACTAGCCCCGGCGCGCAGGACACCGGCTATTCCATCCGCTTGCGCGCCAATTTGGGCGATACGATCTATGCCGCCCGCCGCGGCGTCGTCACCGCAGTAGACGTCAGCAATACCGAGAACGATGCCGGCGCCTCCACTACCACCAATTGGAACTATATCGAGATCTATCATGCCGATTGTTCCTTTGCGACGTATGGCATCCTGCAGAAGGATGGGGCCTTTGTCCATCCCGGTCAGGTCGTCGAAGCGGGAACGCCCATCGGGCTCGTCGGCGGTGATCGCTATGGCCGCGGCGCCGAAGTCCGTTTTGCGGTGAGCTATTACCCCGGCGTGGCCAATACCGAGATCCCGCTCCTGTTCTGGACCAAAGGCAACGGCCGCGGACCGCTCCGCCACGGCGCCATGTACACCAGCGAATTCCCCAAATCGATCCTCACACAGGAACTGCCCAAAAAAAGCCCGGCCAAAAAACCCGCCACTCATAAGGCTCATGCCCGATAGCCGGTCCCCGCATGTTTGATTTTTGTATCTTCGCAGAATGGAACCCACGCAAAGCCTCGAAGACTTCTATCGCCAGAAGCTGGACTGGATGCCGGCCAATCTGAAAAAAGAGATGGGCCACTTCAACGTCTTTCGCCTCGCCGATTTCCTCGGCAAGCCGCACGGCCCCATGCCCTACCGGCGCATCGACTACTTCAAGGTCACGTTCATGACAGGCCGCAACACGATCGGCTATGCCGACAAGGTCATCGAGCTCGACGGCCCGGCGCTGGTGTTCTCCAACCCGCTGATCCCCTACAAATGGGAACAGATGTCCGACGACCGGAATGGCTATTTCTGCATCTTTACCGAAGGCTTTTTTAAACAGTTCGGACACCTGCGTGAATACCCGCTCTTCCAGCCCGGCGCCACCCCGGTCTTTATGCTGTCCGGCGAACAGGCGGCCGCCATCATCAGCATCTACGAACGCATGCTTCATGAGATCGGATCGGACTATGTTTATAAATATGATGTCCTGCGCACGCTCGTCTTCGAGCTCGTACACCTGGCCCTCAAGATGCAGCCCGCCGCCAGCTCCATCTATGCCAATTCGAATGCGTCGGTGCGCATCTCCTCGCTTTTTATGGAGCTGCTGGAACGCCAGTTCCCCGTTGAATCGCCGGCACAGCAGATCACACTCCGCTCGCCAAAACATTTTGCCACCCAGCTATCCGTACACGTAAACCACCTCAACCGCGCCCTGCGCGAAGTGTCGGGAAAGACGACGTCGAGGCTGATCGCCGAGCGGCTGACCCAGGAAGCGAAATCGCTGCTGCGTCATACCAATTGGAATGTCGGCGAAGTGGCCTGGTGCCTCGGCTTCGAAGAACGCTCCCACTTTATCAACTTCTTCAAAAAGAACACCCGCACCACCCCCGGCGGCTTCCGGGAAACCCATCCCCGCGACTAGCTCATCTACACGTCCAGCCCGCGCTCCTGGCCGAAACCCCGCCGCCCAATTGTTTGATTTTTGCACTAATTGCTTTGAATATTGCACTTTCCGCGATCCCCGGCCTTCCTACCTTTGCCTTCAGATGAATCAAGAAACTATGGAAAAAAAAGTATGGTATATAGCAGGCGCTTCTCGCGGACTGGGATTAGCCCTCATCGACAAATTACTTTCGGCAGGCCATCGCGTAGCCTCAGCTTCGGCCTCAGCCGTCAAACCCATCTCCAATGACTTTCTTCCACTGCAAGTCGATCCCTCCGACGAAATCTCGATAGAGACGTCGGTCGCCGATACCTGGACAACCTTTGGCCGCATCGACGTAGTCGTCAACGCCATGCCGTCCATGTCAGTCGATCTTTTTGCACCGGTGACCGTCATCAAAAAAGTGATGCCCTATCTGCGAACACAAGGACATGGCCATATCATCAATATGTCCTCTATCTCGGGCGTCACAGACAAGTCCATCTATGACGCATCGAAAACCGCGCTGATCGCCATGTCCGACAACCTCGCACAGGATACACGCGCCCTGGGCATCCGGGTTACGGCGGTCATTCCGGGCGCCTTCCGCACCCAGTTCCTGGGCCAGGACCCGATGGTATTGCCACCCTCACGCGTACGTTATCTATCGATCGACGGACGACAGCCCGGCGACCCGGTAAAAGCCGCCGCTGCGCTGATGCAGATCGCCACCATGCCCGAACCGCCGGCATTACTTGTTCTTGGCAGCGATGCGTATACCCACGCCACCGCTAAGATGGCGGAGTTCAGCGAACAGGTGACGCATTCGACCCACGGGATTGTCGCTTTCTCACGCGGTAGACGCGAAAATATAAGGCTAAGTTTGTGGTAACAAAAACACAAGCTCATGCAAAAGATTATTCCTTTCCTGTGGTTCGATAACCAGGCAGAAGAAGCCGCCAACTTCTACGTTTCGGTCTTCAAAAATTCAAAGATCAATTCCATTGCCCGCTATGGCGACGGCGGTCCCGCCCCCAAAGGCTCGGTGATGATGGTGACCTTCCAGCTGGAAGGCCAGGATTTCTACGCCCTCAATGGAGGTCCGCTGTTTCCATTCACGGAAGCGATCTCGCTCTATGTGAACTGTGAGACGCAGAGGGAAGTCGACACTATCTGGGAAAAATTTCTCAGCACCGGCGGCAAAGAAAGCCAATGCGGCTGGCTCAAGGACAAATACGGCCTTTCCTGGCAGATCATTCCGACCGCATTGCCACGTCTGATGCAGGACAAAGACCCGGTGAGATCTCAGCGCGTCATGGCCGCCATGATGAAGATGGTCAAGATCGATATCAACGCCTTGCAGGATGCCTACGACGGCAAATAAGCCACAAGCCCCAAGGCTAAGGCGCCAGGTACCCTCTTGTAGCTGCCAGAATTTTCCCGCTGTCCCCGGTCATGCTATTGTGCCACCATCCCTCTGGTCGCTGCCAGAATTTTCCCGCTGTCCCGGTCCTGTAGAAAGGCCACGATTTCTGCATCCGCGGCCCCAAGCGCCTGCGGCCACCGAAGATTTCCCTCCGCATCACCCTTTGCATCCGGCCTGGCAGTCTGTAGCGCGCGCACGATCTGTACATGGCTGAGCGTCCGGCCATGATTCTCGCCGGCCTTGACCTGTGACGTTGCATGATGCTCCACCACCGCGACCACGAGATCGACGGCGCCCTCTTTGGTCTCGGCCTGCGCCCGCCATTGTAATCGTCCGCCCGTGAGCCTGGCCTGGGTGAGGTTCACCCTGCTGCCCGCCGCCTCCTTCAGGCTGTTGCCGATGGCATCGCGAAGCGCAGCTTCATTGGAGCCGACAAACTCGTTCCGGCCATTGACGACGATCTCGGGCGTATAGATGGTTGACAGCTTCAGCCAGTTGGCATACCGTTTCTGTCTGTCTGTGTAAGCGGCATCGCTGTAAACATCCTTCCATCCCAGCCGGTCCCAATAATCTACATGAAAGGCCAGGATATAAACCGGCAGATCTTTGTCTTCCTGCTGCACCCTCGCGACCAGTGCATCTGCCGGCGGACAGCTCGAACATCCCTCCGAGGTAAACAGCTCGACGACTGCAAAACCATTGCCATAAAGACCCGTCTGCGCCGCCCAACGGTCGCGCTTTAACACGGCGCTCGCCGCTATCGATAGCCCCGCCATGGCGGCAGCCAGGATCAAGATTTTCATCGTGCCATATTTTACTGGAATGTACAGCTTTCCGGCATGCGAACTTGTCACAATTGTCTCACAACCCCCGCTATCCCAGCCCTTGGCCGTAAATTTGATGCCTAGTCTAAAAAACCATCCCATGTTTACTTACAAAAAGATCTTTAGCAGCTGCTCGGTCGACAACCTCGCCAAAGCCAAAACCTTTTATTCGGATACCCTGGGTCTCCGCGTCACCCAAACCCCGGAAGGACTCTCTGTAGAGGTAGCGCCCGACTATGCGCTTTTCTTCTACCCAAAACCTGATCACCAGCCCGCCACATTTACGGTATTGAATTTCCAGGTGGAGAAGATCGAAACGGCAGTAGACCAGCTTACCGCATCCGGGGTAAAATTCCTGCAATATGAAGGCGAGATCAAAACGGACAAAAAAGGCATCGCCCGCCCCGCCAACGGACCACAGATCGCCTGGTTTACCGATCCTGCGGGTAATATCATCTCGGTAGTAGAAGGCCGCTATCCCGATGGCCGCAAAGCGCCTTGATCCGACGGCGAAGAGCCTTGATCCGCCAACCGAGCGCCTTGATACGACGGCCCCTTAGGGTCATTTGCCAAACACCAGCAGCGGATGCTGGCTCGCGGTATGCACATCACGCCAAACGCGGTTGATCTCGCTGCCCACATTTGCAGCGCCCAACCCGGCATAAGGATAGAGGGTATCTACCCACTGCCGCGCAATGACGGCCAGCACATGGCTGGTCCGGCTGACATCTTCATATCCGCTCATCTTCGCCCACGACGCATCCAGCGCGGCATAAAATGCCTCCCGTGCCCGCATCACCTCGCGCCCGGCCTGCTCATAGATATCCTGCACCATGGCCGCAGCGTCCCCCGGCACATGCCCCCTGGCTACACGCGCGGAAAACAATTGCTCGAAACAAGCTAAAAAATGCCGCGCCATCCCGCTGCAATTAACGGCCAGCGTAGCCTCCGCCAGCGGCAGAAAGGGATACCGGTACAACGGCGAATCATCCGCCGCCACCCGCGCATCGATGTCGAAAGCCCGCTCCGCCGGCGCCTCCAGACCGGTGACGCTAAACCCATGACTTCCCGTCGCCACCAGCCCAACAGCCTTCCAGTCGGTCGACACCTGCACTTCCCCGCGTAAAAAAAGGAAGGGCCGTATCAACGGCCGGCCGCCTTCACCCATCACCGGCGCCCCGTCTTCGCAGACAACACAGTTGGCCGTAAAAGCCGTGGCATGCCGCGCCCCACTGGCATAAGCCCACCGGCCATCGACCCGGTAACCGCCACCCGCCAGCCTCTCCGCCCGGCCATCCGGCGCCCCGCTACCGGCAAGACACATACGCGGATCGCTGAAGATCCTATCCAGCCCGGAAGGTGGAAAAAAACCTGTAAACCAGCCGGCGCCGCTGCACAAGGTAATGGTCCAGCCGGCAGCGCCATCGGCAGCGCTCAGCTCTTCTTCCAAACGCACGACTGCCGGTAACGGTAAAGCAAGACCGCCGAACCGACTCGGTACCATGCATCGGAACCACTGCTCGTTATAGACCAGCGCCAGCACCTCGGGATGTAATTCGCCGCGCTGCTCAGCTTCCGCCGCATGCCGCCGAAGCAAGATCGCATGTTCGGGGGAAAGACTCATACTGCTTGCTGTTTAAACCGTTTACGCCAGTCGAAATACCCGAAACAGGCGACAATAAATAGGAATACCGTCAACGCCGCAAACATCGGCAGTTGCTTATAAAACAGCAGCGGGATCGCAAATAGATTGGAAATGTTGAGCAGCACCCAGTTCTCGATCTTTCTCCGGGCCAGCAGCCAGGTACCCGCCCACGCGGTAGCGCTCACCCACGCATCCCAGCCGGGAACGGTCGAAGGGGTCAGCCCGCGTAACAACGCATACCCCAGCGCAAATCCGCCCACCGTGATCGCGGCCACCACCAGCCATTCGCCCCGGGTAGTCTTGCCGATCGGCAAAGGCGGCTCATTCCTCCGTTTCTGCCAGTGCCACCAGCCATAGATGCTCATCACGAGATAGTAGCCGTTGAGAAAGGACTCGGCATAAAGCCCTGCTGCCAGCAGAATATAGATAGTCAGCGCCGTGCTGATGATCCCCGCGGGATAAAGCAGGATATTATTCACCCGCGCCAGCAACACCTCCGCCACGCCAAAGAGGATCGCCGTCCATTGTAAAACATCGGTGGCCGCCACCTGCTCCCGGAAAGTACGCCAGAATTCATCCCAATGCATAGGGGGACGAAGATACTACTCCGTCCTCAAACTCTTGACGGGATTGGCCATAGCGGCTCGCACCGCCTGAAAGCTCACCGTCAGCAGCGTGATCACAATAGCCCCGGCCCCGGCCAAAGCAAAGGCCCACCACGACAACGGCGTCCGGTATTCATATTGCTGGAGCCACTGATGCAGAAACCACCAGGAGATGGGGATGGCTATAAGACAGGAAATGGCCACCAGTATCAGGAAATCTATGGATAACATCTGCCAGAGATGAAAAAGCGAAGCCCCCAGCACCTTCCGTACCCCGATCTCCCGCGTCCGCTGCTCGGCGACGAACGACGCCAACCCGAACAAACCCAGACACGAGATGAAGATAGCCAGCACCGCAAAAACGCTGGCCAGGCTGCCAATCCGCTGCTCATCGGAGAATTTCTTCGCATAGTCTTCGTCGACAAAAGCATACTCGAAGGCGGCGCCCGGGTCATATTTCTTGAACACGGGTTCTATGGCCTTCAGATCGGCCTGGGTCGTATTCGCGGGGTTCAGCCGTATCGTGATCACACTCGTCCAGCCATAATCTAAAAACCAGATGCCCGGCTCTATCGGCTGGTAAGGCGACTCTACCACCATATTCCTTGTCACCCCGATGACGGTGTGATCCTTGCCATTCCATTTGATGATCTTCCCCACAGGATGAGGAATGCCCATGAGCTTGACGCCGGCTTCGTTTAAGATGATCCCGCCGCTATCTGTAATGAAAGCGCGACTGAAATCCCGCCCCTCCTTGATCTGCCAGCCGATCGTCTTGCCGAAATCATGCGTACACGCGGTAACGGTGAACAACGGCACTGAATTGGGGTCCTTCCCCTCCCATTCGAACCCGATCTGGTTGGACCAGATATCCGTCGCCGGACTCGAAGACTCCGCCATATCTATCGCCCCACCCGTCTTCAGCAGGTCATCCCGCATGACATTATAATGGCCATAGATATCCGGCGTACTCATATAGACGGTGATCAACCCCGACCTGTCGTATCCCACCGGCCGGCTCTTGGCATAGCTGATCTGCCGGAAGACCAGGATCGTCCCGATGATCAGTGCGATCGACACGGTAAACTGCACCACCACCAATATCTTTCTTGGCAGCGAAGCATTCTTCCCCGCCTTGAATGTCCCTTTTAATACCGCTATGGGATCGAAGGCGGAAAGATAAAAAGCAGGATAGCTCCCCGCCAGCAAACCGGTAAACACCGTAAAACCAAGCCCCATGATCCAGAAAAGCGGCCGCGCCCAGGGCAGATGCATATCCTTGTCGGCAAGCTCATTGAAGAACTTAAGGCTTATCCCGGCCCAAAGGATCGCCAGCGCAAAAGCCAGCAAAGCCACCAGCACGCTCTCGCAAAGGAACTGGCCTATCAGCTGCCCCCTCAACGATCCTACCGTCTTGCGGATGCCCACCTCCCGCGCTCTTTTTTCGCTTCGCGCGGTGGAAAGATTCATGAAGTTGATACAAGCCAGCAACAGCACAAACACCCCGATGATCCCGAAAAGCCAGACAAACCGGATCCGGCCTCCATCCAAATGTCCATTCTTGAACTCACTGTACAGATGCCAGTTGTTCATGGGCTGGATGAACAAGGCTTCATTCCCGTTGCTATTATGCGACTTGGGCACATCTTTTACCTTTGCCGTGACAACGGCCGCATCGACCTTCGGCGCCAACAGACCATAGGTCGGCCAGGAATGATTCCCCCACTGGTCGGCGTTTTTCTTGACCCATTCCTCCATCTCTTCGTACTTCGGCCAGCTCATCAGGATCTTGGTGTCGTAGAAGCTGGTGTTCCGCGGGGGATCGGCAAATACGCCGGCCACCTTCAATACGGTCTTGTTATCCAGCTTGACGGCCTTATTCATCGGGTTCTCAGTCCCGAACAATGCCTTGGCAGTCGATTCCGATAGGATAATGGCGGAGGGATCATTAAGCGCATCCTGTCGCCCCTGTATCAGGTCCAGCGTAATGATCTTCGTGAAATTGGCCTCGGCAAACCTGCCCGCCCGCGAGATCTTCTTATCCCCCACGGCGAGAATATGAATAGAATTCCAACTGGTTCTCGCCACTTCCTGGAAGTCAGCAGGATAATGTGTCCGCAGATAAGGCGCTATAGGCAACGAGGTCGCCATCCCCGTCCCGGTATTCCCATTAAAGGTCTGCGTCGTCATCACCTGCACGATCCGGTCATGCCGCGTATGATAATGGTCAAAGGAGAGCTCATCATAGATCCACAACCCGATCAGCAGCGCCACGGCCATGCCAATGGACAGGCCAATGGTATTGATCAAAGAATACCATTTACTCTTAACCAGGTTTCGCCAGGCAACGATGAAGAAGTTTCGCAGCATATAAAACGTTTGCACTATAGGACGCGGTTCCTTGACAAATGTTGCATCCTATCCGTATATTTGGTAACGACCAAAGAAAAACGCTTATGCTCCCGGGCTTTTTTAAACTGACCTTCCGCTATCTTCTGCGGCAAAAAGGATTTTCCCTGATCAATATTCTCGGCCTTACCGTCGGCCTTACCAGCTGTATCCTCATCGGTCTCTACATCGCCGACGAGCTCTCCTATGACAGCTTCAATACCCAAGCAGACCGGATCGTCCGCGTGACCATGGAATATAGCCGTGGCAGCTCTACCAGCCAGGCCGCCCAAACGGGCACCAGGGTAGGCCCGCAGTTCAAACGGACCTTTCCCGCCGTCGCGAATTTCTCCCGCCTGATGCTGTCGGCTGTGGTCGTCGGCGACGGCGCCAACCATTTCCGGGAAAATAAATACCTGTATGCCGATTCCTCCTTTCTTTCGATCTTCAGTTTTCCCGTGCTTAAAGGCGACCCGCGTTCGCTCCGCGACCCCTCCAACATCCTGGTCACCGCCTCGGCGGCAAAAAAATATTTTGGTTCCACCGATGTCGTCGGCAAGACCCTGCGGATCAATGATGACAAAAACTATAGGGTAAGCGCCGTCCTTCAGGACCCGCCCCGCACCTCCCAGATCCAGTTCGATATGGTCGTCAGCTTTGAGAACCTGGATGCCTCGAAAACGGAGCAATGGTGGACGGCCAACTATATCACCTATCTGCTGCTGAACAAAGACGTATCGCCCGCCAAGCTGGAATCGCAGCTGAATGCCTATATGCAAACGCCCGAGGTCCGGCGGCAAGCCAATCTGGACGGGAGCGACTACCTGCATTATCATCTCCAACCGCTAAAACGGGTCCATCTATACTCCTCGCTGTTGGGCCTCGAGCCGAATGGCAATATCGTCTATGTATATGTGCTGTTCCTGATCGCCATACTGATCCTGGCCATCGCCTGTTTCAACTATACGAACCTTGCCATCGCCCAGAGCTCCTCCCGCACCGGTGAGATCGGTATCCGCAAGGTCTTGGGCGCCCTCAGGATCCAGCTGTTCCGGCAGTACACCGGTGAATCGCTCTTCGTTACCGCCGTCGCGCTGGTCCTCGCCGTCGTGACCAGCGTCATGTTGCTGCCTTTCTTCGACGAGCTTACGGGGAAACAGTTCGGGACCTCGGATATCCTCCGTGCGCCGGTGCTGGCCGCCATCATAGCAGCAGGTATCCTCATCGGCTTTCTCGCCGGCGCCTATCCGGCGGTGGTCCTTTCCGGCACAAAGCTGATCGGCATTCTCCGCTCGGGTTTCCGTATCACCGGCGGCCATGCGGGCTTGCGCCGCACCCTGATCGTCCTGCAGTTCGTCATCTCGCTTTTTCTGATCATCACCACCGTCGTGATCCTGCAACAGATGAACTATATCCGCAACAAAGACCTCGGGCTGGACCGCGATCACGTGATCGTCCTGCCGATAGACTGGCGCATTCATGGCAGCTATGCCCCGATGAAGGCCGCGGTAAGCAGGCTGCCCGGTGTCGTCAACGTTTCGGGATCCTACAATTTGCCGGTCTCAGTGGGTTGGAGCGACGGGCTCAGCGCTATGACCGATCACGGCCCCGTGAGCTTTTCCATAAACGCCATCCCGGCAGACTTGCACTATATCTCGACGATGAACATGCAGCTCGTCGCCGGCTCTGATTTCACGAACGCCGATCTCCCCGCCAATACTACGGGCGGCGACACGACGAAACCGGCTTATCGGTATATCCTGAACGAAACGGCCGTCAGAAAGATCGGCTGGACGCCGGAAGAGGCCATCGGCAAGATCGTAAGCCGCGGCGAGGCGGGCATCGTCAAGGGAGTGGTCCGCGACTTTCATTTTGCATCGATGCACCAGCCCATCGGTCCGTTGATGCTTTTTGCCGATACCAGCTATGTACACTATATGCTGATCCGTGTCCGGGGAGAACAGCTGCCGAAGACCATCGCAGACCTGCAGCATACC
>DASZOW010000225.1:0-4342 GCA_035550615.1 Puia sp. | reverse complement strand
TTTCTCCTGGCCGGTGGGGATGGTGCTGGATCAGAACACGGGCGCCATCGATCTGACCGCGAGCCAGACGGGGATGAAATATGCCATCGGTTTTGTCAAAAGCGGCACGACGGATACCTGTATGAGCACGCTGATCGTCGGCGGCGCCTGCTACTATGATAGTGTCCACGTATTGTCGGACGGAGAGACGACGGCCTGGCCCTATTTCGAGGCGAATCCGTACCTGCCGAACATCTGCGCGGGTGGCGGCTGTACTTTCGACGTCAACGGGACTGCGGCGGCCAAGAAAGTCATCGTGAACACCACCACCGGGGTCATCGATCTGCAGAAGACACTCAATGGAACCGGCTTGCTGGGACTGGGTGGCGCCTTCGGGCTGCTACCGCAAAGCGGTTCGTCGATCACGGTGCCCATCTATTATAAACTGAATGACGCCAGTAACCAGGCGATAGAAAGCATCAGCGTGCAGATCCAGTATTTCGATTCGAAATCAGAGGTCAACGCTGGGGTACTGGCGGGTCTCCTCAATATTGTGAATAACTTAACCACCGGCAATATCATCAGCACCTCGGCGAATCCGCGGCCACCGCTGATTATCATTGTGAGACGGCCATAAATAATTCCAGATATCGGATAAACGGCAGGCGTGGGATGTCCATCTCACGCCTTTTTTGTCGGTGTCCGGGAAGGGGGTAATGATTTCCTCCTATCTTTATCCCGGTGAAAATGTCTTCCATATCCTCGGCTTTGCGCCATGCGACGGTTCTACTGCCGGCGCTGTTGGTTTTGGTGGTATTGGGGAATGATGGCGGGGAGGAAAGGAGCCGGTTGATGGCGCTTTACCGGCGTGCAGACAGTCTTTATCACCTGGCGCATTCCACGCCGGCCACGGACAGCCTGGCGCTTGCCGGATTTGGCGCAGTGATCCAGGCATACCGGAGTCTTCCCGGCCACGCCGAGAAAGATACCCTACTGGCCGGCGCATTGTTGCGCAAAGGCGTCCTGCTGGATGCGGCGGGCGATTATTCCGGGGCAAAAGCCTGTTATATCGGCGCCCTGAACGCCAACCCGCGCGAAGATTCGCTCAGCTTTGTCGCAGAGGTCGACATGGGCGCCATCTATTACAATCTAAATCATTTCGACAGCGCCAATTACTTTCTCCTAAAGGCCCAGACGCTGGTCCATGCCTACAACGACCACGATGACGAGGTGCGGCTTTATAATACCCTCGGTGTGCTCTATTTCGACAACGGCAATTATCGTGAAGCCAGGGATTTTTTCGACAAGGCCCTGGGCATCGTCAAAGCGAAGAAACCGGTGGACATCGATTTCATGGTCAGCCTGAAGTCGAATATCGCCACCGCCTCTTTCCTGCTGGGCCAATACCAGGACGCACTGGATACGTATCGCCAGCTTTTGAGTTACCGGATGCTAACGAACCATGTGAACATGAGCATGGGAAATGCTTACGAGGGACTCCATGATTACCCGGCCGCCCTGGCGTGTTTTTATCGCGTCAATCGCCAGGAGATCCCGGGGGTTTTGAACGAGCTGGCCTATAGCCAGGAACAATTGCACCGGGCCGATTCCTGCAACTGGTATCTCGACGCCTTACAGAAGATGGCGGCGGAAAAGCCCGGGCAGGTGAACCCGATGGATCTCGGCATCAATGCCCTGTACCGAAGCCGGTGGTTAAGCGATCAGGGAAGGTATATGCCGGCGCTGACCGCCTTGCAAAAGGCCATCGTCATGTTCTCGCGCAATTTCAAGGACACCGCCATCCATGCCAATCCCAGCAATTTTATGGGTACTATTGCCGGTTACCGGCTATTCGACGCCCTCGTCCAAAAGGCCGGGCTTTTCCGGCAGCTTTACCGGAGCCGGTCCGATAAGGATCAGCTTCGCGCCTGTTATTCTGCCTATACGGCGGCGCTTTCGTTGTTACGTTATATCGAGAAGAGCTATGCCACCGACGAGTCCAAGCTGTTCCTCAAGAAGCAGAGCGGGCCGGTGCATGCCGCGGCGCTGGCGGTGTGTCTGCGTCTCGACAGCCTATATCCCGATTCCGGCTATATGGAGCAAGCCTTCCTGATCAGCGAACGAAGCAAGGCTTCGGTGATCATGGCCAATCTCCAGGAGAAGGCATTTACGGGCAGCGGGGCAGGGCGGCGGCTGCAGCAGCAGGTCAACGATTACAAATACAATATCGCCCGATTGAATGTCAAAAGCGAATCCGCGACCGACAGTGCAGAGCTGGCTGCTATTACCCGGGAAAAGGAGGGTGACGAGCTGGAGCTGTCGCGGCTGGAGCATGCGATGGAACAGAACGGAGCGTATAACGAGCTGAAATATGGCGATGCGAGTCCCGGCATCAGGGAGCTGCAGCAGGAGCTGGGGCGCGGGCAGGCGCTGATCAGCTTATACGCCACGGACAGCGTGTTGCATGTCTGGGTGGTGACCAGGAAGGCGTTCTCGTATCTGCCCATCGACAGTGTGGCGGCGTTGCGGGCCGATGTAGAGAGCTGGTTGGATGCGTTGAAGGCGACGGGCAATGGACATCGTTTCCATGGAGACGTCTTCGGTGCGCGGATATACAGCCGGTTGATACGGCCGATACAACGGGTGGCCGATGCGTCCGAGTGGATCATCGTGCCGGATGGGTTTTTATATCTTTTGCCGTGGGAGTCGTTGCCGGCTGATGGGGCAGGCGACAAGCGGTTAGTCGAGACGACGACGATCAGCTACCGGTGGTCATCGAGGTTGTTGAAGAGATCGGGGGCGGTGCAGGGGGCGAAGATCCTGGCTTTTGCGCCTTTTGCGAAGGCGGGAGCGGATGGGGCGGATGGGCCTTTTAGCCGGCTGCCCGCTTCTGCCGAAGAGATCGCCGGTTTGCCGGGTATGCGATATTTCGATGCCCAGGCGACGAAAGCACGGTTCCTGCATACGGTGGGTCAGTATTCCATCGTGCATCTGGCAACGCATGCGGTGTCTTCGCCGGACAATGCCGCGGCTTCCTATATTGCGTTCTTTCCGTTGAAGCATTCGCCGATCGAAGACAGGCTCTATCTCGAAGAGCTCTACGGGCTCGATCTGGCCGGGACCCGGCTGGTGATCATCAGCGCCTGCGAGACCGGGGAAGGCAAGGTGATAGCGCAGGAGGGAGTGATAAGCCTGGCACGCGCTTTTGCTTATGCCGGATGCGGCAGTACGATCAACAGCCTCTGGAAGGCCGACGACCAGGCTACTTCGTATATCCTTCGCCGGTTCTATGTCTATCTGCGGCAGGGGGAAACGCAGGCCCGCGCTTTGCAGCTGGCGAAGCTCGACTATCTGAAAAGCGACGCCATCGATAAGAGTCCTGCTTTCTGGGCGCACCTGGTGTTGACCGGAGACAGTGGAGCGTTGTATGAGAAGAGTTTTTGGGCCAAATGGCGGTGGGCGATCCTGATCCTGGCGGGGATGACTATAAGTGGAGCGTTGGTGTGGAGAAGAAGGAAAAAAAAGTCGACGGTTTAGAGAATATTTGAACGTGCCGTAGGGATAAAGCTTTACAGGGTACGTCGACTTTTTTAGGGCTGGTGGTTCATGGGGATTGGGTTTCTCAAACGGGGGGTAATTCAGTTGGATGCTGGAAGGGCTTTCAGAGGGATTGGACAGGTTGTGGTTTTCAGAGGGATTCAGAGAGAGTTTTCAGAGGGATTGGACAGGTTGCGATGTTGTCAGCTTTTCACGGGATAGGATCGGTTCTCAAAGGGATAGGATCGGTTTCAGGTTCTCAAGCTTAGTGGTTCTTCCAGGAATTCGTTCAGGGGAAAAAAGGTACGATCAACCTACATATATTAGTACAAGCCGTAGGTTCAGAAGTAACCGGAAATGTGCAGAAATTTTATTTATTTTCCTTGTATTGGGCCAGTCTGAGGTCGAAAAAGGACATTTCTTCTACTTTCTGATGGTATTTATGGTTAGGATCGGCCTTGATCTTTTCCAATATGGGCATGGCCTGGTTGACCTTTTGGCATGCTAACCAGCTGATTGCCAAGTAATATTCGGATTCGTCCTGGTAGTAGTCCGTGGAGGCCTGGGCATTGGCGGCGATGACCTGTTCGAAATGGCTGATGGCGTCCTGACATTTTCCGAGCTGGAGATCGGCCATACCGGCGAGGAACTCAGTTTGGTTGTCTTTGGATGGCGTTTTGCCAGCGAGCGAGATCACATCCTGCCAGTTCCCGGTATTATAAGCCTGGACGATGGGCGAAGCGGTCTCCTGTCCGCGGGACGTATTCAGCTCATAGGAGGAAAAATAGCGGCCATACAGTGACGAGGAGCTGACCGTGACATACTT
>DASZOW010000224.1:0-3355 GCA_035550615.1 Puia sp. | reverse complement strand
GCGGGCTGAAGGTGCTGCAGCATGCGCGGGCGTCCTGGTTCTCGCATAAGACAGAGATCGCCAGACCTTACTATTACAGCGTATATCTTGCCGACCAGGATGTCACCGCCGAGATGACGCCTACCGAGCGATCGGCGCAGTTCCGGTTCACCTTTCCCAAAAGCGACAGCTCTTCGATAGTGATCGATGCCTTTGATAAGGGGTCTTATGTCAAGGTGATGCCGGACGAGCGGAAGATCGTGGGTTATTCTACGCGGTATGCCGATGGGCCTTTGAAAAATTTCCGGAATTATTTCGTGATCTATGTCGACAAGCCGATCGCCTTTGCCCGCGTGTATGACGACAGTGTGCCGGCCCGTGGGCTGGAGCTGCGCGGCGACCATGCGCTTGCCGTTATAGGGTTCGGGACACATGCGGGTGAAAAAGTTCATCTGCGGGTAGCTTCGTCGTTTATCAGCGCCGAGCAGGCGGAGCTGAATCTGCGCAGAGAGCAGGGCTCAGGTGGCTCGGGCGGTTCAGGCGGCGTGGGCGGGCCAAGTGGATCGGGTAGCTCGGGTGGCTTGGGCGGCTCAGGCGGTCCATCCGGCGCTTCCACGGCCATGATGAGTTTCGATGAGGTGCGTGATAAGGCCGCTGCGATCTGGAATGCGACCCTCGGCCGGGTGGACGTGAGCGGCGGCACCGTGGACCAGGTACGAACGATGTATTCCTGTCTGTACCGGATGCTGTTCTTTCCGAACAAGCTATATGAGATCGACGCGGCGGGCCGCATCGTCCATTGGAGCCCGTATAACGGCGAAGTGCGGCCGGGGTATATGTTTGCCGGTACGGGTTTCTGGGATACGTTCCGCGCCTTATATCCCTTTTTGAACCTGGTATATCCTTCCATTGTCCGCGAGATGCAGGAGGGGCTGATCAACGACTATAAAGAAGGCGGCTGGCTGCCCGAGTGGTCGAGCCCCGGCTATGCCGATGTCATGGTAGGCAACAACTCCGCATCCGTGGTGGCCGAAGCCTGGCTCAAAGGGCTGCGGGGTTATGATATCGAGACCTTGTATAAAGCGCTTGTGCATGATGCCGGCGCTGAGGGTCCCCGTGCGGCGGGCCGGCGAGGGGCGGATTATTATAACGAGCTGGGATGGGTGCCTTATGACGTTCACATCAACGAGAATGCCGCGCGGACATTGGAGTATGCCTATGACGATTTTGCGATATGGCAGCTGGGTCTGGCGCTGCATAAGCCCGCGGCCGAGACGGAGATCTATCACCGGCGTGCGCTGAACTACCGGAATCTGTTCGATGTTTCCACCGGGCTGATGCGGGGCAGGAACAAAGACGGGTCGTTTGAAACGCCCTTTAATCCGTTCAAGTGGGGGGACGCCTTTACCGAAGGCAATAGCTGGCATTATACCTGGTGTGTCTTTCACGATATCCGGGGGCTGATCCGCCTGATGGGCGGGGATCGCGCTTTTGTCGCCAAACTCGATTCCGTCTTCACCCTGCCGCCGATCTTCGATGACAGTTATTATGGATTCGTGATCCACGAGATCAGGGAGATGCAGATTGCCGGCATGGGGCAGTATGCGCATGGCAACCAGCCGATACAGCACATGATATATCTCTACGATTATGCTGGCCAGCCGTGGAAGGCCCAATATTGGGTCCGCGAGACCATGAACAAGCTATACAAGGCCACACCTGATGGTTATTGCGGCGATGAGGACAATGGGCAGACCTCTGCGTGGTATGTGTTCTCGGCGCTGGGCTTTTACCCGGTGACGCCTGCCAGCGATCAATATGCATTGGGTGCGCCGCTGTTCCGGCGGGCGGCGATCCACCTGGAGAATGGAAAGACCCTCACGATCGGGGCCGCGAATAACAGCTTTGCGAACAAATATGTACAGCGTCTTACCGTAAATGGCGCCGGCTATACACACAACTGGCTTAGCCATAGACAGCTGGAACAAGGCGCCGATCTGCAGTTTACGATGTCCCCGACGCCGGACCGGGCACGTGGGACAGGGGAGGCGGACCGGCCGTATTCGATGTCGACGGCCAAATAAGCGGTGGCGCAGACCATGCAGACCCGGTTCATCACCGCAAAGGCGGCGGCAAAGGAGATGATGAAACAACGGTCGGGCGTCATCCTTTCCCTTACGGCCACCGATTTCAAACACCAGTTGTGTTGAAAGCGTACACCGTTTCTTCCCTGAAGTAATCCAAATCACTGGTAGACAACGAACAAGGACTTTGGCATCGCTTTGGCCCTCACAAAAGGGATGAGAAAGCTAAATGATGATACCATGGACCCTCTCTATAACGATCTGATGCAGCAGCTGGCGCCCTACGAGGACCGGGTTTACTACTATGGGCTTACCGAGACCGAGATCGCTGTTATCGAACGCGAGACCGGCCAGAAATTTCCTGCCTATTTCAGAGCGTTTTTAAAAACCTTTGGCGTCAGACAAGATATCGTTTTTGGCTTATTCACCAGCGAAAGAGATTTTGCCGCACAGAAACAGTATCTGCCGAAAAACCTTAAAAAGGCTTATATATTGATCGGTGACAATGGGGGAAAGGATTACTGGCTGTTGAATGCAAACGATGAAACGGACACCAATCTATATGAATGGCAGCACTGGGTGGGTGAAAGAGTAGTGCCGCTGGGTTTTAATTTTGGCGATTTGCTGAAGAAGAGCATTGCGGCGCTTTCCGATCCTAAGGTCCCGCGTGAGCCGGTCGCCGCAAAAAACTGGTGTGTGCAATTCTCCATTCCTACCGGCAACGAAGAGCGGATCTATTCTACGATCCCACTCATTCGGATAGAGGCCTGGGAGTTAAAGGAGATCTCGCCCGCGGAGGTTTACTGCTATGAGGCAAAGGCCATGCTTGCCGAAAAGCCGATAACATTGAAACGAAACGACTATGCCGGATGGAGTTCGCCTTCGTATTATTTCGATCTGCAGGAACCGGTATCGCATTTTGGCCTGCCATCGCTGATCAAAGAGCTGGATGGCAAATTGAGGAAGGCTTTTCCCCAATATAAGCTCATCGATTACGGGATATTATGAGGATTTATCGATGGATCGAGTATACTACCGGTTCGCTAGCTATTCCTTGCCGTGGCGGTCGTTGTATCCGGCAAGCTTTTTGTGTTTCTTGCCGTAAAACACCTCTATGCACAAGGTCTCCCTACTCCTTTTTTGGGTGGCATTCTCCTCTTTGGCCATCACCGGCACTGCCGCCGCGCAGGCCAGCACACCGCGGATCTATATCATGATGAAAGGCGGGAAACTGTCGGAAATGGTCAACGGCAAAAAGACAGCCGTCACCCAGGATGTTACGCTGGTCAACG
>DASZOW010000223.1:0-2526 GCA_035550615.1 Puia sp. | reverse complement strand
TTTTCGGCATCCATGCCATCGATCTTATTGAGGACGACAATAGCCGGCGCTTGCAGCTTCAAAGCCGAGAAAAGCCGGTCGTTCTCTTCCCAATCATCCCGGATATCCAGCAGCAGCAGGCCGAGATCGGCGTCTTCCAGCGAGTTCTTTACGGCCTGCATCATCTTTTCATGTAGTTTATACCGGGGTTCGATGATGCCCGGAGTGTCGGAAAAGATGATCTGATAGTCCTTTTCCGTAAGGATGCCCTTGATCCGGTGACGGGTCGTCTGCACTTTCGGGGATACAATCGCCAGCTTTTCACCCATGAGGGCGTTCAGCAGGGTGCTTTTCCCGGCGTTTGGCTTACCAAATATGGAGACGAATCCGACTTTCAATACGCTCCACACCACGATTTTTAATGAAAAAGGCCCCTTCGGGGCCTTGGGCAGTTGCGAAGGGTGGGATCGAACCACCGACCTTCGGGTTATGAGCCCGACGAGCTACCGCTGCTCTACTTCGCGATGTGGACGGCAAAATTAAACCAAAACAAGTTCTCCGCCAAATAAATATCCAAAGAAATCCTCCGCGAAAAAATTCCCGATCCGGCAGTGGCGTTTTCTGATCTCGTAACTCTTTCTCCCGCTTGCGTATTTGCTTTGCGGCATGAAAAGAATTTTGACTGTCATTACCATCACTGGACTGAGCATCACAGGGATATACGCCCAGCAGACCCCATACAAAACTCCCGCACAGAAACTAATACTCACCAACGAAGATTCGCTGAATAACAATGCCGTCAAGAACAAAACGGTCATTTCCGGTTATGGAAGCGCCATTTATCAGCGGGATTTCAACCAGCACTTGTCCACCGTCGCACTCGACCGGGTCGTCCTTTTTGTCGGCCATAACTTCTCGGATAAGATAAGTCTTTTCACCGAGCTGGAAGTAGAGAATGCCATAGTCTCCGGCAATAACAGCGACGAACCTTCCAGCGGCCGGGGGGATGTCGCCATGGAGCAGGCCTTTCTGAAGTTCAACCTGAACCCCAGACAATATCTCGTCGCCGGCCTCTTTGTCCCGCGTATCGGCATCACCAACGAAAACCACCTGCCCGTGAACTTCAACGGCGTGGAACGGCCTATCGTAGAACAGCTGATCATCCCCACGACCTGGCGGGAGATCGGAGTTGGATTGTACGGCAGCCTCGACCGGCTCCCGCTGAACTACAGTATCGCCCTGCTCAACGGACTCAACAGCGCAAAATTCCACCATGACACCGGTATCGGCGAGGGCGAAGGCCTGGGCAGTAACGCCACCGCCAACAACCTGGCGATAACCGCTTCCGTGCAATACCGGATCAAAGACCTGAAGTTCCAACTCGCGGGTTATGCGGGCGGTACGGTAGGCTTAAGCCAAAGAAGCGCGGATAGCCTTAACGTAGGGCTGCAAACCGGCGCATTCGGCACGCCATTATATCTGGGCGAATTCGACGTTCAATATGCACACAGCGGCTTCTCGGCCAAGGCGCTGGGCGTCTATATCGCCTATCCGAACGCGGACAGGATCTATCGCGCATACGCCACCAGCATCGGTTCGGGTATGTATGGCGCCTACCTGGAACTGGGATACGACTGGCTTTATCACCACGGCTCTACCAAACAGTTCATCACGTTTGTCCGCGGCGAAACGCTCGATCTGAACGCACAGCTGACCACGCTGCAAAAACAGGACGACCAGCTGGACGAAACGCTGAAACAAACGCATGTCATCGCCGGTATCAGCTATTTCCCTATTCCCAATGTAGTGATCAAAGCAGATGTCCGGCTACAACATACCGGCGTGCAAAACCCCGCATTGGTCATCAATCCGCCACCCAATGCCCTACCCTACAGGCAAAACGATCAATTTCTCAATCTCGGCATCGGCTATTCCTTCTAGCGAGGAAGCCGGGCCATCACCGGATATTCTTTTTGACAATGGAACGCAGAACCTTTCTCAAATCCTCTTGTAATGCCTGCCTGCTGATGGCGACAGGCATGCTGCTGCCGGCACTTACCGGCTGCGGACCCGCCGCTTACCAGGTTTTCAATGCGGTGCCCGCCGGCAATAAGCTAACCGTTCCTGCGGATGCATTCGCCAAAGGCCCGCTGGTACTGGTCAGACCCAAAGGCTGGTATTACTCGATAGCCCTGCGGAAAAACGTGGACAACACATATACCGCCCTTTTGCTCAAATGTACCCACCAGGATAATCAGTTGACGGCTTCCTCCGACGGCTTTAGCTGCAGCTTACATGGCAGCGCATTCAACCGCGACGGCAAGGTGACCCATGGCCCCGCAGAAAGGCCCCTCACCGCCTATCCCGTGACCATCGAAAACAATATTATCACTATCCATACTAAAGTTTAAAACCGCATGCAACGTATAATCGTATCGGCCGTTATCCTTTATTGTTTCGCCCTCGGCGCCTGTAGCAAATCCTCCGATTCCGGTAATTCGCAAAGCTTTACATCGATCGAGGGGGATGTGATCACTGATTTTGTCA
>DASZOW010000222.1:0-4574 GCA_035550615.1 Puia sp. | reverse complement strand
TCACTACACGGCCCTTGACGATCTCGCCTTCCTTGATGGTCTCAGGCAGCACATCCCACGGATGGGGGGTCAGTTGCTTCAAACCAAGGCTGATACGTTTCTTGCCGTCGTCGAAATCGAGCACTACGACCTGCAGCTTCTGATCGAGCTTCAACACCTCGCTCGGATGGCTGATACGGCCCCAGCTGATATCGGTGATATACAGCAGACCATCCAGACCGCCGAGATCCATGAAGGCGCCGAAATCGGTGATATTCTTGATCGTACCTTCCAACACCTGGCCCTTCTCCAGCTTGCTGATGATCTCGGCACGTTGTGCTTCGATATCGCTTTCGATAAGCGCCTTATGGGAAACTACGGCATTCTTGATCGCTTCGTTGATCTTCACGACCTTGAACTCCATGGTCTTGCCGACGAACTGATCGTAGTCGGTCACAGGCTTCACGTCGATCTGCGATCCGGGCAGGAAGGTCTCCATGCCGAATACGTCGACGATCAGGCCACCCTTGGTCTTGCTGGTAACCGTACCGGTAACGACTTCGCCGGTCTTGTGCACTTCCACGATCTTTTCCCAGGCACGGGTGATCCGCGCTTGTTTGCGGCTCAGATGCAGATGGCCTTCCCGGTCTTCCTTCTCGACTACCATGACTTCCACTTCGTCGCCCGTCCGCAGATTGGCCAGGTCGCGGAATTCATTGAGTGATACCAGACCATCGCTCTTGAACCCGATATTGACCACGACATCCGTCTTGGTCAGGCCCACCACGAGGCCCTTGACGAGTTCTCCGTCGGTGATAGCTACAAACGTGTTCTCGTACACCTTGTCATACTTTTCCTTTTCCTCCTTGGTGTAGACGGCCACATTCCGTTTGTCGATACTCCAGTCGAAATCATCATGTGCAGTCTGCACGGGCACAGGTGCTTTTGTTGTCGCTGTAGCCTCCGGTGCGGCAGTCGCCACGCCCGCAGTCTCCTGTGATTCAGCGTTTGAGTTAACAATATTGTTTTCAGACATAGTAAAACCCCGAGATTTTTATTCGGGGTAGCAAAGGTACGAAAAAAGCTTATATTTTCTTCTGTATCATCCAATGATGCCCAAAGGGATCTGCAACGATCCCCTGCCGGAACCCATAAAAATAGTCCTGCATCGGGCTGATCTCCCGGCCACCCGCCGCCAGCGCGCTCGCCATGAGTCGATCCGGATCATCCACAAACACTCCCAGCAGGACTGACGTCCCACCCAGGGTCTCCGGACTGCGCCGCTGAGGCGAACCCGGCACTTCCTCATGCAAATGAAAAAGCGAGCCCCCGATGGACAGCTCGGCTACATGAATACTACCGTCATCATTGGTAAAAAGCCGGCTTTCCTCCGCCCCGAAGGCTTTTTTATAGTAGTCGACGGCCGGCGCCACGACCTTTAAGACAAGTTCCGGGGCAAATTGCGCGCGTTGAGTTAAAGTGCTCATATTCAATGTTTGTTGAGATTAGTGATCGTATCTGCCGCCACCCAGCCGCTTGTCCAGGCATGCTGAAAATTGAAACCACCCGTGATCCCATCCACATCCAGGATCTCTCCTGCAAAGAACAATCCCGGCACCTTCCGGCTCTGAAAAGTTCCGGGATCCACCTCGGTCAACCGCACTCCGCCCGCCGTCACAAATTCCTCTTTAAAGGTAGTCTTTCCCTCCACGGCAAACGTCCCCGCACAAAGCAGGCCGACCAGCCGATTCTGATCCCGCGCCGGCAGATCGCCCCACCGGACGCTCTCAGCGATCCCCGCTGTCAAAACAAAATGCGTCCAAAGCCGTTGCGGCATGCCCAAGGGGTTTTTGCCACTCACCGCCTGTCCCGCCCGCTCCTGCCGCTGCTCCTGCAACCGCTCCCTGGCCTCCTGTTCGGTGATCTCTCCCAGCCAGTTCACCTGTATGCCGAACCGGTAACCCGCCGCTGCCATATCCCGCGCCCCCCAGGCCGAAAGCCGCAAAACTACCGGCCCGCTCAGCCCCCAATGGGTGATCAGCAAAGGTCCCTGCTCCGCCAGGCGGCTTCCCTGTATCTTGACCAGCGCGCCGGGAACCGAAACACCCATTAGACCCGTTAACGCATTCCCCGGCATGTTAAAGGTAAAAAGAGAAGGCACCGGTTCCTCTACCGTATGTCCCAATCTGCGCAGCCAGTCGAACATCCCTGACTTCGGATATCCGCCGCATGCCACACAGATATAATCCGCCGTCAGTCGCCGCCCATCCGCCAGTAGCACCCGGAATCGATGCCCCTGATCCGCCCCAACCGCTCCATCACTGCCGGTCGCCACAGCGTTACCCCCGGTCTCTATCTCCCTGACTTCCGCATGCATCCTGATCTCCACTCCATAAGTATTGACCTCGCGCATCAGGCAATCGATGACCGTCTGCGAAGAATCGGTAGTCGGGAACATCCGCCCGTCGGCTTCCGTCTTCAATTCCACGCCCCGGGCGCCAAACCATTCGATCGTATCCGTAGTAAAGAACCGGTGAAAAGCCTTGCGTACAAAATGATGGCCGCGGGGATAGCGGGTGGCCATTTCGGCTATATCGAAACAGGCATGCGTTACATTGCAACGCCCGCCGCCGCTGACCTTGACCTTGGCAAGCAGCTTGCCTGTCTTTTCCAGCACGGTTACCCGCAGATCCCGGTGCTTACGCGCGGCGTTGACCGCGCAAAAAATACCCGCGGCCCCTCCGCCGATAACAATAAGTTGTTTTTGCTGCATATTAGGACGGCAGTGGCGCCGCCTGTATCGTATATAAATGCGGGTTCTGCATTTCCGCCGCCTCGATGATACTGTAATCGGAAAGTATATCCGCCTTGCCCTTTTTCACACACACATCATGCTCGAAATGCACCGACGGCTGATGGTCCACCGTCCGCACCGTCCAGCCATCACTCTCGGTATAGACATCCCGTTTGCCGAGATTGATCATCGGCTCGATCGCCAGCACCAGTCCCTCTTTTAATTTGGCGCCGGTACCCCGCCGGCCATAGTTGGGCACCTGCGGCTCCTCATGCAAATGTTTCCCTAAGCCATGTCCCACCAGTTCCCGTACAACCCCATAGCCATATCTTTTGGCGGTATGTTCCTCTATGGCGGAAGAAATGTCGCCTACCCTGCCTCCGGCAACCGCCTTCTCGATCCCTTTATAAAGCGATTCCTTGGTAACCTGGATGAGCTGCATTACCGCCGGTCCCGGATCGCCGATCGCAAACGTGTACGCATGATCCCCATGCCAGCCTTTCTTGATGACACCGATATCCACGGAGATGATATCCCCTTCTTTGAGCTGCTGGTCGTTGGGAAAACCATGTACCACGACATCGTTCACCGAGATACATGACGCAAAGGGGTATCCCCGATAGTTCAGAAAAGAGGGAACAGCATCATGATCGCGGATAAAATCCCCGATCAGCTTATCCAGCTGCCGGGTCGTCATGCCGGGCTTTAGAAATTTGGCGATCTCCGCCAGGGTCTTGCTGACCAGCCGGGCGCTGTCGCGCATCAATTCTATTTCCGCTGGTGTCTTGTAATGGATCATAATATGGAAAAAAACCTGTTAGGCCTTTATTACCTAACAGGTTAAGTTGCAAAAAGTTTATTTGGGCCGCACCGGCCATCGGCGCATCGGCCTGCAGAACCCCGACCTACGGATCGCCACCGGCGGCGCATGAGCCCACCGGCTTCGCACCTAGATCACGGAGCTGGACACGGAGTTCGCGCGTCCCTGGATCCGGCCGCTCTTCATCAGACCATCGTACTGCCGCATGAGCAGCTGCGTCTCGACCTGCTGAAGCGTATCGAGAATAACCTGTACCATGATCAACAGCGAGGTGCCGCCAAAGAAGGAAGCAAAACCCATGGTGATGCCCAGACGCTGCGCAAACCCCGGGAAGATACCCACGAGCGCCAGCAGGAATGCACCCGGTAACGTGATCTTATCCATCACTGAGCCAATATAGTCGGCCGTAGGCTGACCGGGCTTGATGCCGGGAATAAAACCGTTGTTGCGTTTCAGATCGTCGGCGATCTGCTTCGGATTAAAGATCAGCGCGGTATACAGGAAGGTAAAACCGATGACGATGACGCCGTACACGACCATGTGTACATAGTCGCGGGGATCGGAGAATAGTTTGGCAATGCCTTTGGTAGAATCGAAGTTCGCAAAGATGGTAGGCAGGAACATGATCGCCTGCGCAAAGATGATGGGCATCACACCGGATGCATTCACCTTCAACGGCAGGAACTGGCGAGCGCCACCGAACTGTCTGTTGCCTACGATCTGCTTGGCATAGTTCACCGGCACCTTACGGGTGCCCTGGATCAGCAGCACCAGCCCCAGATTAATAGCCACGAATACGGCTATCTCGACCACGAATATCAGGATACCACCCGAACCTTGAGCTAACTTGGAATTCCATTCGTCCCGGATCGAACGCGGCAGACGCGCAAGGATACCCAACATGATGATCAGCGAAGTACCGTTGCCCAGACCCTTGTCGGTGATCTTCTCCCCCAGCCACATCACGAACAGCGTACCGGC
>DASZOW010000221.1:0-4315 GCA_035550615.1 Puia sp. | reverse complement strand
ATATATTTCCGTTTTTATCTTCGGTGGCAGACAGGTAAGCATGATCGGCGCTTTCAGGTATCAGTTCCGGTTTCAACCGCACAGTATCGACATAATAGACACCCTTACCTCCCGTAGACAGGTACAATGCGCCGTTTTGGGATTTGCAAATGCTGTTTATACGAGCGGCTGTAACATGGATTGTACTTATATTCCGGCGGATCCCTTCAAACCTCAATAACCGGCCATCCTGGGTGCCGAAATACAAACAGCCGCCTTCCATCGCTTCACCGGTGAATCCGCAAGCCGGAAAAAGGCTTTCGACCGCCACATCGTTTGTGAATGCGGGGCGGCTTGCATTGCCGGTCCTCTTAAGACAATTTATACCCCGGCCGGTGCCTACCCATATCCGATCATGGAGATCGAAGGCGATAAAGTTTACTAATTCACCCTTTAAGCTTGCGGAACCATTTTTGTTCGAATTGAAACAGACTATGCCGGGATGACCATAAGCATCCGTATACGCATAATACATCCCCTCGTTCTTGGTAAGCAGCCAAACGCCATCCACGGGATCGGCAACTACCCGGTCTATGATCAGATGCGGCGAAAACAGTCTCTTATTGGAGCTATCGGCTACAGCGAAAAACCGCTCTGTTTTTTTATCGAAGTGATAGATCTTATAATCGGAGGTCTGGATCCATAGATAACCTTTCCGGTCCTCTATAATATTGCGGATCTTATTGGTTTTTAGGGGCGATCGATCTCCCGGGCGGCTCTTGTACACCACAAAATTATGCCCGTCGAAACGGTTGATGCCGTCGAAGGTGCCAAACCACATGAACCCCTCCCTGTCACGCGTTATACACAAAACGCCGTCATGTGATAATCCGTCCTTGGTTGAATAATGAACAACGTTGAATTTATGCTGCGCATGAGCTTGCCGGCAAAAAAGCGAAAGCAATAAAGAACCGGCCAGAAAGATTAAGGATCTTTTGCTCAAAACTCAAACGGTTTACAATCGTTGGCGATTAAACATCGCAATGGTCTTGCAACTTAATTAAAACCGCTTTTATGACTATCCTGTAGCATCCTGCCCTGCCATCCCCGTGTCAATGCGGGATGGAAGCCAATGTTCTCAGCAGCTGGGCGGCCCAGGAAAAAATATTGTGCTCCACCATGGACTGACGCATCCTGCGCATCCGCTGTTCTTTTTCCTGCGGGGACATTTCCAGCGCTTGTTTGATGCTGTCGGCCATCTTTTCTATATCGTAAGGATTTACGATCAACGCACCATGCATCTCCTGCGAGGCTCCCGCAAACCGGCTGAGGATCAAAACGCCGTCGTTGTTCCCCCGCGCCGCTATGAATTCTTTTGCCACCAGGTTCATGCCGTCGTGCAAAGAGGTAACCATACAAAGATCGGCAGACACATAGAAAGGGGTGATCTCTTCATGGCTATGATGCCGCTTTAACAATAGAATGGGTTTCCAGTTCCTGGATTTGAAACGCCAGTTGATGCGGTCGGCTTCCTTTTCAACCGCGCTGACCGTGTCGGCGTATGTTTTCAGAAGCGTACGGCTCGGAGCCCCCACCTGCACAAAGGTGAATTTGCCGATATAAGAGGGATACTTATCCAGGAATCGTTCGATCGCAAGAAATTTTTCGACAATACCTTTTGTATAATCGATCCGGTCCACGCCAATACCCATATATTGGCAGGAAATGTTATGGTCGGCCAGCAGCTTGTCGAAACTTACCTTCGGAATGATAGTGTCGTAATCCTTGAGGGTAAAGGCTATGCTGATGGGGAAAGGTTTGACGACGGTTGTCGCCGCACCGATCCTGACGGAATAATTTTCCCAGATGACCCTGGACTCCAGGGCGCTATTGACCGTTTCAAGAAAGTTATTGCAATGGAATTGCGTGTGGAAGCCGATGAGGTCGGCGCCCAGCATGCCTTTGAGGATATCCCGCTGCCAGGGGCATATCCCGAACGATTCGGCGTTGGGCCAGGGAATATGCCAGAAAATGGCGATCCTGGCATCGGGACGCTCTTTCCTCACAAGCGCCGGCAAAAGTGCGAAATGGTAGTCCTGGATGAGCACCAGCGGATGCTGCTCGCCTTTGATCTCCTGCACTACCGCCCTGGCAAAATCTTCGTTTACCTTCTTATAATACTCCCAGTCCTCCTTTCTGAACACAGGCCGGGTATGAGCGATATGACAAAGCGGCCACAGCCCTTCATTGGAGAACCCATAGTAAAAATGATCTTCTTCCTCCTTGGTGAGCCAGAGACGCCGCAGCGTGTACTCCGGCTTTCCGGGCGGGACCCGGATCTTGTCATGCTCATCTACCGTCTCCCTGTCGGCATCTCCCATACCGGAAGCGATCCACAATCCTCCACAGGCTTTCAGGATCGGCTCCATGGCGGTGATCATACCGCTGGCAGGTACGATGCATCGGATCTCCTTGCCGGAGTGAATGTGCATATACGGCTCACGATTGGATACGACGACCATCTTCTTATCCTGTAATACATTGGCCACTTCTACCCGGAGCCGCTCCGGCGTCCAGACGGCTTCGGCATTGGAACGCAGCTGGGCCTCCTCCTCCGCAGTCGCTTTCGCCTCACGGACCGTTTCGGCGATATGCACGATCTCTTTGTGCAGCGGGGCGAGGAAATTGCCGGGCGAGAGCTGTTTCAATCTATCGAGGTTTCCCGTGGCCGCCTCCCGTAACCAAAGCACTATTTTGTTCATAGGCCCGAATAGCCCCCACCGGATGACGGCAATGGTCACAAAGGAGATGATAAGCACCTGGGCAAACCATCTCAGAAAGTTGCGGAGCCAGATATCGGCCACGATCCTGTCGATATAGGATGCGTCGGTATAGAAGACAAGCGCGGCGTCGGCGATACTCGTTTTCTTGATGGGACGGATATATTGATAGAACTTCTCTCCGTTGAACTTCTTGAAATTGCCCACGGCGCTGTCGTCGGCGATCGCCTGGGCGATATAGTCCAGCGAGTATTGGACCAGCGGCCTTATGGTAGTATCGGGAGTGACAATGCTGTCTTTATTATAATAGACGGCTATCCCAAGCAGACGATAGTCTTTACTGATCCGGTTCGCAAACCATTTGAGATCGGCGCTGTCCTCCTGGAGAAGATGGATGAGGTCGGTACGGCTGTAGGCATCGGCAATCCGCGCAGTCCGCTCTATAAGCTCCTGGCGCAAGGTGCTTGTCTCCTTGTGGATCTGAAAATACGTGAACGCTCCTGCCACGATGGTCATCGCCAGAATGAGGGAAAGGACCAAAGTGAAATTAATCTTCAATTTCATAAGTCCTTTGCAAGTTACGAATTATATCCGGGCCAACGTGCCTTATATCCGCGCATTACGCCGTGTCTGTCGCCCCGCCCACCTATTTTACTCGTTGAAAAGAATAGTGCCCCTTGATCTCCCGGTTGAGAAATTCACCTTTGGATGTTGCCGCTTTCATGGCTTCATAGGCCTTTGCAGGGACATCGAAATAGTCATAAACATTCCCCGAGACATAAACGATCCGCAGCCGGTGATCGCGGGCGTCATAGCTCATATTTCGAACGACAGAAGACGGCATATTTGCTTTAATATACTATTGCAGCCTTGCAAATATCCTGCCTGCTGCGCCATCGCCATCTCGAATTTACTTCCTTGACCAACGTTCTGGCATTCAACGTCTTATCTGCGCCTGAAACCGCTTCGGCGTCTCGCCGGTAACCTTGCGGAAAAATGCATTGAAATTGGACGCATGTCCAAACCCAAGACAATAGCCGATCTCGGCTACATCCATATTGGTATGCTGCAACAACGCCTTAGCCTCCCGGGCCACATGCTCCATGATCAGCTTCGTCGTCGTTTTTCCTGTGACGGTCTTCACCGATTTGTTCAGATAGTTCACATGTATCGCGAGCTGACCGGCAAAATCTGCCGCTGTTCTCAAACGGATCCGGTCCCGCGATGAGACAATAGGGAACTGCCGGGAAAGCAGCTCGAGAAATAATTCGGTTATCCGTTGAGCCGAGTCGGTCCTGACATACGCATCCACCGGCGGCGCGATCTTTAGCGCCTCATGTATCAACAGCCCTACATAATTGCGCAACACATCATATTTGTATCTATAGTTCCCCTCCGCCTCCTTCAGCATCAACTCGAAGATGCCCGCCATCCGCTCCCTGGCCGCCGCATCGGGAAACAGCACGTGATCGCCCTGTACCTTGAAGAACGAAGACTCCGCCGGGCTCTCATTCTTTAGCTGATTGTTCACAAAAGATTCGGTAAACAAACAAAAA
>DASZOW010000220.1:0-2942 GCA_035550615.1 Puia sp. | reverse complement strand
ACCGCCCGATCAATCCTCGCGAGACGCCAGGTTCCAAAACCAAACACCCACCCCCGTCGTGCTGAAAGGCGCTTCGTTCATGCCGGACAAGATCGAGGCCCTGTTGCTCACCCACGATCTTTATGACCATCTCGACTATCCCTCCATCCGGAAATTGAAACACCGGGTCACACCGCGTATCGGCGAAACGGTAAACATCAACGGTCGTTATCCCGACGAGCCATGGTACGATTTTTCGTAAATTGCGGGTTATGGATCACATCGTCAAATTGCTCGAAATAAGACAGGTAACACACGATGTCAAAGAATTTCGCGTCGAAAAGCCCAAAGGCTACCGTTTTATTGCAGGTCAGGCCACCGACGTATCGGTCAACCGTCCGGAATGGAAAGACAACAAACATCCGTTCACTTTTACCGGGTTGAACGACGACGCCTGGCTCCAGTTTACGATCAAGGGCTATCCCGAAAGACACGGAATGACCGCGTTGCTTCACCAGTTGCAAACAGGCGATGAGCTTATCATCGGAGATGTCTGGGGCGCCATCGAATACCGGGGACCCGGCGTTTTCCTTGCGGGCGGCGCGGGGATCACGCCCTTCCTCGCCATCTTCCGGCAATTACACAAGGACGGCCGCGCAAAAGAAAGCATCCTCTACTTCTCCAATAAGACAGCAGCCGACATCATCGAGTGCGAGGAGCTGCTCCGCATCCTCGGCGTGCGCGCGAATTTTTTGCTGACGCGGGAAAACCGGCCGGGTCTGCTGAGCGGCCGGATCGACAAGGCGTTCCTCCGCGAGCAGATCAGTAATTTCGCGCAGCCTTTTTACATCTGCGGGCCGGACCCGATGGTGGCCGCACTCTCTTCGACACTGGCTGAACTGGGCGCAAAACCCGAGGGACTGGTCATAGAGAAATAGTAAAATAATCCATCAAAATAGTCAAACCTGACATTGCGCACCGGACCCCCGGGTACTACCTTCATTTTTCAAACTCCTGCTACGATTGCTTAAAATGAAGAAGTATTACGAAGAGTTCGAGCCTGGCCACGTACGTCACACCTCCGGCCGCACAATCACCGAAACGGATATTGTTCTCCATGCCGGGCAGACGGGCGATTTCTTCCCCCATCACATGGACGAGGAATGGTGCAACACTCAGCCTTTCAAACATCGTATCGCCCATGGCACTCTCATTTTTAGCGTCGCTATCGGTTTAACCGCCGACCTTATCAATGAAGTGTCCATGACCTATGGCTACGACCGTCTACGATTTGTCAAACCCGTTTTTATCGGAGATACGATCCGGGCGGAAGTAAAGATCAAATCCAAGACCGACCATAAAAAGCCCGGCTTCGGCCTGGTGGTCGAGCTGGTGGAAGTTGCGAATCAGCACCGGGAGCTGGTGATGGTCTGCGAGCATTTGCTGTTGGTACAAAAAATGGGTACTTAAGTACTTAAACGACTGCCATGTCTGAAACATTATTGAGAGGGGTCACGTGGGGACACAGCCGTGGCTATACGCCATTGGTGGCTGCGGCCCAGCGTTTTTCCGAAATATATCCGGGAGTCGGCATCTCCTGGGATAAACGCACGCTGCAACAGTTTGCCGACTATCCCATCGAGGAGTTAACTAAGGATTACGATCTGCTTATTATCGATCATCCGTGGGTTGGCAGGGCGGCGACGCTTCGCTGTGTGCTTCCGCTGGATGAGCATCTGTCTGCCATGTGGTTAAAGGAACAGGCCGAACATTCCGTGGGATATTCCCATCCGAGTTATAATTATGACGGCCATCAATGGGCTCTTGCCATCGATGCCGCTACGCCGGTAGCCAGCTATCGGGCTGATCTGTTGTCAGCGGCCGGTTTGTCCGTTCCGGAGACCTGGGAAGACGTGCTCGCGATCGCCCGCAAGGGAAGGCTTGCCGTTCCGGCTATTCCTATCGATCTGTTGATGAATTTCTATATGTTCTGTATCGCTCATGGCTCGCGTCCTTTTCAGACTGACGCCCGGGTGATCGACGAGGCTACCGGAAGGGCGGCGCTCGAGACCATGCAGGAGCTTTATTCCCGGATCGATCCAAAATTCTTCTCCGCCAATCCTATTGCGGTAGCCGAATATATGTCGACGACGGATGACTATTGGTATTGCCCTTTTGCGTATGGCTATTCCAACTATTCGCGCGACGGCTATGCCCGTCATCTGCTGACATATACCGATCTCGTCCAGTTCAATGGCCGCGGCCGGCTTCGCAGCACTATCGGCGGAACGGGTTTGGCGGTATCTGCGTACAGCCGGTATCCCGGGCAGGCGCTGGCTTTTGCAGAATGGGTCGTTTCGCCGCTGGTCCAGCGTACCTTTTATGTGGAGCATGGGGGGCAGCCCGGACACCGGCTTGCCTGGGTGAATGAGAAGGCCAACCGGCTTACGCATAACTATTTTTATTCCGCGTTACCTGCCATGGAAAGAGGATATATGCGTCCCCGTTATGACGGGTATCTTTATTTCCAGGATCATGCCGGAGACCCGATCCACGAGTTCCTGATGAAAAAAAGAGACCTTAACGCCACGCTGACGAGTATCGACCATCTGTACCGTGAAAGCCTGACCAAGGATCCTATCAATGTTAGAGTATGAACAATGAACTGCCATTAAATGGGTTGACTGTATTGGAATTCAGCCAATATCTTTCCGGTCCGTCGGCCGGGCTGCGGCTGGCCGATCTGGGCGCCCGTGTCATCAAGATAGAACGTCCCGGAACCGGCGATGCGTGCCGTCGTCTTTCCATCAAGAATCTTTGGGTGGATGGCGATTCGTTGCTTTTCCATACTATCAATCGCAATAAGGAAAGTTTTACCGCCGATCTCAAATCGCCGGAGGACATGGCTACGATCCGCCGGTTGATCGCCCGCGCGGATGTGTTGACCCATAATTTTCGTCCCG
>DASZOW010000219.1:0-7270 GCA_035550615.1 Puia sp. | reverse complement strand
AAAGAAGTTGATCGCTGATTTTTGGAAAAATTCACCTTCGGAGTCGATCCAGGATTTGTTTAGCCCAAGCAGGAAAGTGGTCGCGGCTTCCATGGCGTCGGAGATCTCTACGAGCGTTCCCGGATGGATGGGATTACAGCGATGGCTACGGGAGGGGTCGTCGAAGTTCAGGGAGTAAAAGGTCCGGGGGAAGATAGGGTCGGTGTTGTTGTTCTTCAGGGTATTATAGGTAAGCTGGGTAAGCGTGGGATATTTTAGATCATACACGAACATGGTCATCTGATTGGCGATGCTTTGCCGGATGATCTGCCGGAAGATGTACCGGGTCTTGCCTGATCCGGGTTTTCCCATGACGAGGGTGCCGGGATAGGGATCGATGTTTATGACGCATTTACGGGTCTGCCTTTGGAGCTTGTACCTGGCATACAGGTGGATGGATTGAGGGCCGGGGAGCAGGCTTTCCTGCTGGGGGAAGGTCTCGTTGGGATCATTGAACACCTGTGGCAGGAAATAGCGGCTGGCCCTGGTGGTGATGGGCAACAACATCATGCAAAGCTTAATGAGACCCGCAAGGGTTGTCGCTATATACAGCCCGCCGAGCGTTGTTGGCTGCGCGGCGCCAAGCAGGAGGGCGTCGCTGCCGAAGTATAGGGCGAGGGCGAAGATGAGTGGCCGGAGGTCTTTTGGTTTAAATGATGGCGTGGTGTCGGTTTGGATGGCGGTGAGGGCGGGAGTGGCGAAAAGGAGGACCAGGAGCTTCGAGATGAATTTGTGATGGAATGGTCCGGCGAGATGGGTGGCGAGGCGGTCGATGAAGACGGCAGTGAGCTGCCACCGGGCGAAGGCGGCGTAACAGAAATAATAGAAATGCAGCGCGAGGAGGCCGATGGCGAATCCACCGCAGATTAGCTGCACTCGAGGAAGACTGCTGTTTTGTTGCATGAAATATTTTATATCGAAATTAATTTCGATTACCGGTGATACCTATACTACGTACAATTCCGCAGGGGTGGGATAGGGGAAAACAAATAATAACGGCAATACATAGATGTTTTTAAGTTTTTTGTTCGCCGGATATCCATTAAATTGATGGTTCACTAAAAACTTTATCTATGGAAGAGATCCTAAAATTTCTGGGCAGCATTCACCCGCTCTCCGAAGAATGTCAGAACTATCTGCGTAAAGTCGTGCAGAAGCGGTCTTATGAGAAGAAAGAGTTCATCTTGCGGCCCGACGAGGTCTGTAAGAATTTGTATTTTATTAAAAAGGGGCTGCTCCGATGTTTTTACCTGTTGAACGGCAAGGAGGTGACCGATTGGTTCTTTTGGGAGAATGACACGGTGGTGAGCGTGAAGAGCTGGTACAGTCAGACTCCCGGCGAGGATTTTATCCAGGCGGTGGAACCGTGCGAATTGTATTTTATCTGTAATGCCGATCTCGAGCATATTTATAACCGGTATATCGAATTCAACTATATCGGCCGGGTACTTACGACGAAGTATTTGCTGATCTGGCATGAGCTGGCGCGGAACATTCGTTTCCTGGGCGCCGATGAGAAGTATAGATTTTTGTTGGAAGAGCGGCCTGAGCTGTTGCAGCGGGTTCCGCTCCGGGACCTGGCGACCTGGCTGGATATGACACCGGAGACCATCAGCCGAAGGCGCGGAAATCTGGAGTGAACTTGACGTACGTCAATTGCGTCTTTTAAAACCCGGTGTAGCTTTATATCAGAAAATGATTTTTAGCTATGTGTGGAAGGGTAAGAGGCTGTGGGGACGGGGTTTTTTAGGGGTTAAGGGGTCTGGCACTGGTGGCCGGCCCCTTTTTTTTGACATGCCTGACAATTTTTGAGGTTA
The DNA here is from genome assembly GCA_035550615.1 of Puia sp. Taxonomy (GTDB): domain Bacteria; phylum Bacteroidota; class Bacteroidia; order Chitinophagales; family Chitinophagaceae; genus Puia. Next base: position 5,414 of record DASZOW010000219.1, on the reverse strand, counting down.
TGAGTATAGATTTTGAAGCAATCGAGCAGCTTTATGCCGATATGCAGGCAGGGCTGGCGGAGATCGGTGACTATCCCGATACACGGACGGGTTATCGCGAGCAATTGCGCGGTGTCAGGGATCGGATCTCAGAGCTAAGGGCCGTTGTTCCCGGCGATTTCAGCAGCGTGGAAGAGGAGCGATGGTATTTCCGGGAGGTTTGGCCGAAGTTCTACGGGAGATATTTCTTTTTTGTCCTTCGGCAGCGATTTTGGGTGGAGAAGCAGAGTCTGCCGTCGAGGTGCTGGCGGGAGTTCATCCGGCGCGAGGAAGGCAGGGCCGCCGGCTTTTTTCGGCGTCATCAGCGATTTTGGGTGAGCTATCGATGTGGAACGGGCGAGGGTGCCGATGAATTTACGAGGGGATATAGTGGCGGCTGTCTTTACGAGCCGCTGAGCATCGTGCTGGACTCCGGGGCGGCGACGGTGGCGAGCTACCGTGCGGCGTGGGGACTGGCGTTCGAGGAATATCTGCAATGGTTGCAGCTGGGAGCGGGGACGTTGGAGGTTGGGGAGATGCAGGAGTGGAAGGAGAGTTTGTCGGCGGCGGCGGAGCTGATCAAGTCGCAGGCGGAGGCGGAGTCCGTGTATATCGATGGCAAGCCGGCGACGGCGGTGCAGCTGCGAGCGGATTTCGAACGGCGCTTTCGGGTGGATCTGAGAAATTTCGATAATCTGCTTTATGCGGGGGATACGCTTAAGAAGGAGGAAACGCCGTATTTGTCGAAGCTGATGCGGGCGTTGATGGGGAGGAAGAGGAGGTTGGGGAAGTAGCAAATTCGAATTTTTTTTCAGATAAAACATCTCTGCACACTTATGAAGAAAACGACACATTAAATCGTTTGAGGATACACGCTTATGAAGTCGTGGGAAAACTTTTAACTTTTTTATAGGAAAAGTCGTTTGGATTTCCGTAATTCGCTGTGGTATATCCGCGCCCGCCTAATTAACCATTTTCCCTTCATCTTAAACCGCAGCTTACATGAGAGACTTCAATGTTCACGCGTGCGCACATTTTCGCCCGCCACCTTCTGCCTGCATTTCCTGCAACTTTTTTCGAACTATTTATGGTAACGGTCTACGCCCGGTGACCCGATAGCGTATTCCAAGAATTTCGGCTATGCAAAAAATTCCTGCTTTATGCGGGGCGGCATTGTTATGCCTTGCCTTTAGCATTGTGGATGCCCAGATGGTCGACTCGACGGCCGGGAAAGTATTGAACTACCCGACACACTTCTTTGGGAAGTTGCAGGCGCGGCTTGCGGGGCTTAACAACGACCTCGTGGGACAGACGCAGAAATATCTCGAGAAGATGGCCCGGCGCGAAGCGCGGTTGCAGAAGAAGATCTCGTCCTCCGATTCGACCGGGGCCAAACGGCTCTTTGCCGCTTCGGCGCAGCAATATGCGACGCTGATCCAAAAGCTGAAGACAGACACGGGCAGCCGCCACCAGGTGATCAGTGGGCAATATCAGCCGTATGTCGACTCGCTGCAAGGTGAGCTGGGGTTTCTCAAAAAGAATCCGCAGTTGCTGGGCGGCGGCATCAATACTTCGCAGCTGCAGGGGTCGGTCAGTCAACTTCAGGCAGCACAAGCCAAATTACAGGATGCCAATGAGGCCAAGGTCTTTATTCAACAGCGGCGGCAGCAGATCTCGCAGTATCTATCGCAGCATACAAATCTTCAGAGTTTGACGGCGAGATATTCAGCGGGCATCAACCGGGATGCCTATTACTACAGCCAGCAGGTCAATGAGTATCGGGCCATGTTAAGTGATCCGGATAAGATGGAGGCGAAGGCGCTCGCCATGGTTAGCAGATTGCCAGCCTATCAGACCTTTATGAAGACCAATTCGCAGCTCAGCGGGCTGTTCAAGCTGCCAGGGGGCGTTCCTGGTTCGGGGAGCGCACAGCCACTGCCGGGACTTCAGACACATAGCCAGATCTCGCAGCAGATAGAGAGCCAGGTCATGGCTGCTGCCGGCAATAAGGGAGGCGGAGACGGAGCTGCGGGGCTGGGGAGTCTTTCCTCCAAGGTGCAATCCGCCCGGTCCCAGCTTGATAGCTATAAATCCAGGCTCAGCCAGTTAGGCGCTGGTAGCACGTTGGCCGATGCCCCAAGTTTCCGTCCCAATGATCAGAAGACAAAGACCTTTTGGCGCCGGCTTGAATATGGCGTCAACTTCCAGACTACGACGAGCAGCTACTATTATCCTACGACAACGGATCTGGGTCTCTCGCTGGGCTACCGGCTTGGGCATTCGAATATCATCGGGGTCGGCGCCAGCTATAAGATCGGGTGGGGGAGCGACATTCATCATATTGCCGTCACCGGGCAGGGTGTCGGGCTGCGGAGCTTTGTGCAGATCGCGATCAAAAGCGGCTTCTCGGCTACGGGTGGATTTGAATATAATTATGCGACGCCGTTTACCGATTTGCAGCAATTGAGACAATTGCAGTACTGGACGCGAAGCGGGCTGATAGGCTTGAGTAAGACGGTGTCGATGAAGAGTCGGGTGTTCAAGAAGACGCAGGTGCAGCTGCTTTGGGATTTTTTGAGTTATCAGCAGGTGCCGAAAGGGCAGCCGGTGGTGTTTAGGGTGGGGTATACATTTTAATATTAAAAGCCAGAGGAGTCGAAGTATGTATATAATAAAACGATTTCTGATTGCTGTTGTGCTATTTTTCATGGGCGAATGCTGCGGTCAATGCCAAGCGAATCAATTTCCCGTCTTTGACACGAAGAACATGCTACCCACATCTCCTGAAGCGGCGATCTTGGGACGTTTTGGTGACATTCCCATCGGGTATTACACCGGTACGACCAACGTCTCGATCCCTTTATATACTGTAAAGGAAGCCGGCCTCGATATTCCTATTACGCTGAGTTATCATGGATCTGGTATCAAAGTAGAAGATCAGGCTAGCAATGTCGGATTAGGTTGGAGCCTGGAGCCAGGGGGATCGATTATTCAAGTAGTCAATGGCGTTGAAGATGACGAGGATTATCTCATATACCACGATCCGACCGGATATCAAACGTTGCGAACCGGTAATATTACCGGCTCATACTCGGCCCGACCGCAAATGGGTTATACGATGTTTGGTTGCAGTCCTCCTACGACGCCTCAGGACGATCGCCAGTCGCTAAATGATTTATTGTTAGGTGATGGTCAACCGGATATTTATATGTTCAATTTTGGCAGATATTCTGGAAAATTCTATATCAATCCGGAAACCGGGCAGCCCATACAATTGAATAAGAATGATTCCATCAAATTTGCCTATTCAGGCGGCGTATGGACGGCCACTACTATGGACGGTGATGAATATGTCTTTGGGGTAAGAGAAACGGCTTCCACTTATAATGTGACAGACCACATAGGCTATACCTATAAGTTAACTACTATTTACGTGCATAACGGAAAGCAGATTCAATTTCAGTACGCAACGGGATATAGCATGTGGTATACCTATTCGGAATCTTATCATAGCACGTACCCGGTAGTTCCACCGCCGGCCGGTGAGAGTCTTAGCGGGGCTACTCCGCATTCTGATTATACACAGAATAACACGCTTAATCTTACCAAAATTATAACGAGCGAGGCCATTGTAAACTTTAACCTCGAAGATCGGCAGGATCTGATGGGTGAGGCAGATAATGACACAATCCCTAATAATGGCGTTACAAGCACCAAGCGTATTAAATCTATTGATATAATATCGGCAATTGACTCAAGCAAGATCAGATCGTTTCGGTTCAGCTATTCGTATTTTCCATACAGTACCGTCGGCGGAAGCTATTTGGATACTGCTGGGAAGTTGAATGAACTAGGGCTAAGATTGCGATTAGACTCCATTACAGAAGTTGGGTATAATTCGGACGGCAGTACGCAAAGCCTGCCGCCTTACAAATTTACTTACGATGGTAGTTCTATTCTTCCTCTTAAGACGTCGTTTGCCAGGGATTTTTGGGGATATTATAATGGCGCTCATAATACCGGCCTGCTCCCTGATCTTTCTTATTTCAATTATGTCAGCGACCCTGACTATCAATCTGTGCCATCGAACTTATTAGGTTCGACGTTTTACAATCAGCGGGCACCTGACTCTGCCAGCATGCTAGGGGCCATGTTGAAAAGAATTACATATCCAACCGGAGGCTACACTGAATTTGATTACTCGCCTAATACATTTTCAAACCACAATTATCCGGATGCGGCAAAGCTATCACTTTTTCAACGTCAAGAAATCTTACAAGACAGAAATCTTGGTTTGCCGCAAGATACGTTGGCCTATGATTTATTTCTTCAACAAGACAAATTGGTGCATTTTGATTGCCAGATTAACCGTGGAAGCCCATTGCAGGGTCTGACTTTTACGGATATGCAACAGGCATCGATAACATTGGAAAAATTTACTTCTGGAGTGGAAACAACTGTTGAAACGTGGCAAATTCAGTCTTCGGATTTAGACAGTTTTAATGCGACTGGCGGACGCCACTGGACTCAAGACATTCAATTGTCCGGCGGAGCTAATATATATTACTATTTAATATGCAATCTGCCGAATTCGTTTGGCCCGCAGAATACGTCGGAGAATACTGCTTATGTGCAGTGCACGTATAGCTTTTTTGATACATCTGGGAACTCATTTAAGAGAAGTCTTGGAGGAGGTGTAAGGGTTGCTGGGATTAGAAATTATAACTCTGATGGTAGCATCGTTGGACATAAAATAATTCGATATGTCAACGAAGATTCGAGTTCGTCTGGATTGTTAATGAGTCCTTTGGTATATTATTATCAAATGCCAATGAACTTCAGAGAGCCATTGATTGGAGATGGAGATCCATATTGGATTGGGGCTTATGTCAATATATGGTTTATTTCATCCGAAAGTTCCGTGCCATACTCCCAAGGTGCCCAAGGAAATGTAGTAGGATATTCGAGGGTAGAGGTGATGGATGTGGCGCCAGACGGTTCGAGGAATGGACTACATGTCTATGAATATAACAATCAACCTAGCGGTTATGAGATTCGAATGCCTGATAATCCGCAATTGTCAAATGGGCTGGTAAGCAGGGAGACAATTCTAAATTCCGGGATGGATACTTTGTCCCAAACTGTTTATACCTATAAGGTTATTGAGAACGCATCATATAACGGCATAAAGATGTTTTCGGCTTACATGGGAGCTGACCCGTGTGATGATCCTCATGATAACGGGATAAACGGCTTTACGTATGGGATGTTTCAGGGAGTTGCCAAATACTTCATATACTTTTATCCGCTTAATTCAGTTTGGTATAAAACTTATCAAACGACCAATCGCTATTTTGCAAATTCCAATATTTTACAGGATACCACTGTTGATCAAT
>DASZOW010000218.1:0-3623 GCA_035550615.1 Puia sp. | reverse complement strand
GCGGCGGCGGGGATCGGGACGTGGGGCCTGGCCTATGCGGTGTGGGCCATCTCGCTGCAAAGCTCTGCACAGCGCATGCAGGCTTCGGCGCAGATGCGGCAGTGTTCCATTCCCATGGCGGCGTGTTTGCTGCATTCCTGTGCGCAGGCATGACAGACTTCTGCGCATAGCTGACAGTAGGCCTCGGCAAAATTGCCATCCAGCAGCATCATACTTACGGCGGTCTGGCAGGTCATAGCGCATTCGTGGTCCAGCCGGATACAGGTTCTCAAGGCATGGACATCGTCTTCTTCCAGACAGGCATCTGCACATTGGTGACACATAGCGGCGCAGTAGGTACAAGCGTCGATGCATTCCTGGTACTTCGGGTAAGTCATAAAAAAGATTTTGGTGTTCAAAGTTGAAAAGGATCAAAATATCGTGCCGCGAATTTTTCCTTTTCGGCCGGGGGATTTCTCCCGGGAGATTCGGATAAGTGCAGGGCGCGTTACCGAGGTAGGCGCGGTTTTTGCACGACAGGCAATAAACCCCCACAGTGAGCTATCAACCCATCGAGAATTACGGGATTATCGGCGACCTGCATACGATAGCATTAGCCGGTTTGGATGGATCCATCGACTTCTTATGTTTTCCCAACTTCGATTCGCCAAGCATATTCGCGCGGCTTTTGGACGACAAGAAAGGCGGCTATTATTGCATCACGCCTGAATTCCACGAGAAGAAGGATAAGCAGCTTTATATTCCGGATACTAATGTTCTGCTGACGCGGTTTCTTTCCGACGATGGGGTGGGGGAGATCACGGATTTTATGCCGGTGGGCGAAAGCGAGGAAAAGAAGCTGATCCGCCGCATCACGACGGTGCGGGGGGAAGTCAAATACAAGCTCTCCTGCTGTCCGCGGTTCAATTATGGCCAGGACAGTCACACGGCAGACCAGGTGAGCCCCAAAGAGGTCATCTTCCATTCCGACGGGCTGCATCTGCGGTTAAAGGCGAGCATTCCGCTGCAGATAAAGGAGGGGGATGCTTTTGCTGAATTCTCGCTGAAGGCGGGCGAGTCTACGGAGATCGTCCTGGAGACGGCCGACAACAAGAGCTCGGAAGGGGATTCCATCGTTGACATGGTTTCGCAGAGTCTTTTCCGCACGGTGAATTTCTGGAAGGCGTGGATCGCGCGGAGCACCTACCGGGGCCGGTGGCGGGATATGGTGAACCGTTCCTGCCTCGTACTCAAGCTGCTTTCGTCGAGCAAATACGGATCGATCGTCGCGGCGCCGACCTTTGCGCTGCCGGAGACCATCGGGGGTAAGCGCAACTGGGACTATCGCTATACCTGGATCAGGGATGCCTCCTTTACGGTGTATTCGCTTATCCGTCTCGGTTATTCCATGGAGGCGGGGAGATTCATGAATTGGGCGGAAGAGATGTGCCGGGATATCAAGGGACAGGGACGACTGGGCATCATGTACTCGATAGATGGCAACCGGCAGCTTAAGGAATATGTCCTGGAAAATTTCGATGGGTATAAGGGCAGCAAACCGGTGCGTGTGGGTAATGACGCCTATGGTCAGCTTCAGCTGGATATTTATGGGGAGCTGATGGATTCGGTATATTTATATAACAAATACGGCGAGCCGATCTCCTATGATTTCTGGAAGGACCTGGAGCAGCAGATGAACTGGCTGGCGGATAACTGGGATCAGCCGGATGACGGGATCTGGGAAGTGAGGGGAGGCAGGAAGAAATTCCTCTTCTCACGGCTGGCATGTTGGGTGGCCCTCGACCGGGCCATGAAGATCGCACACGCGCGTTCTTTTCCGCGCAACGGCAACTGGAAAGAGCAACGGGATAAGATCTACAATAGCATTTACACGGATTTTTGGGACGACAAGAAAAAGGCATTTGTCCAGTACCCGGGCGCCGAAACGGTGGACGCCTCGAGCCTGCTGATGCCTTTGTTCCGGTTTATCAGTCCCAAGGACCCGCGGTGGCTGTCGTCGCTGAAACGGATCGAAGATGAACTGGTGACGGATTCGCTGGTCTACCGATACCGTCATGAAGTAGCCGCCCCGGATGGTTTTGTGAGCAGGGAAGGGACGTTCTCGGCATGTACGTTCTGGTATGTGGAATGTCTCAGCCGTTCGGGGCAGCTGGACAAGGCGCGGTTCGTCTTCGAGAAGATGCTGGGATATGCCAATCATCTCGGGCTTTATTCCGAGCAGCTGGGATTCAGAGGCGAGCATCTCGGCAATTTTCCGCAGGCATTCACCCATCTCGGGCTGATCAGCGCGGCGTTGAACCTGGATGCGCAATTCAATGACAATCAAAACAAGAATATTAACCTGGAAAAGCTCTAACGGCCTCCACCACTAAACCTCCTGTACCGATGCGTCTCCCAAAACAATCCCTCAAGCCGCGGCCTTCGCGCATCCGGCGTTTTCTCAGCATGCTGGGACCCGGACTTGTCACCGGCGCCAGCGACGACGATCCCAGCGGCATCGTTACCTATACGCAAGCGGGATCGCAATTTGGATATGCGACGTTGTGGACGGCGCTGATCACCTTTCCGCTAATGGCCGCGATGCAGGGAATGGCGGCGAGGATCGGGCTGGTCACGTCGCAGGGGCTTACCGGCACGCTGCGTACTTATTATCCGAAGTGGGTGCTTTGGAGTGTGTTGGTCTTCTGCTTTCCGGCGGTGGTGATGAATATCGGCGCGGATATCCAGGGCATGGGCGCAGTGGCGCATCTGCTGGCGCCGGGTATCCCGGCGTTCGCCTTCAGCATTTTCTTTCCGGGGTTGCTGATGTACATTATCATCCGCTATCCTTATCAGAAGATGGCGGGGCTATTGAAGTGGCTTTGTCTGGGCCTGCTGCTTTACCTGGTGGTTCCTTTCCTGGTGCATACGAACTGGCGATTGGTGGTGCGGCGTACCTTTCTGCCACATATCAGGCTGGACAAGGATTATCTCAGCATCCTGGTCGCCATTTTGGGGACCACGATCTCGCCTTATCTTTTTTTCTGGCAGGCGACCATGGAAGTAGAAGACCAGCAGCATCAGAACCGGAAGAAGCGGATCTTTGTGGACAAGCGGACGCTGGATAATATGCGCAACGATGTGAATACGGGCATGTTCTTTTCCAACCTGGTGATGTTCTTTGTGATCCTGACGGCGGGCAGTGTGCTTTATGTCGCGGGTGTCAACCAGATCGATACGGTGGAGCAGGCGGCGGGGGCGCTTAAGCCGCTGGCGGGACGGCTGAGCTATGTGCTTTTTGCGCTGGGGGTCATCGGGACCGGTTTTCTGGCGATACCGGTGCTTGCGGGGAGCCTATCGTATATGCTGGCGGAGACGTTGCGGTTCTCGATGGGATTGGACAAGAAATTCACCGAGGCGAAACGTTTTTATGCGGTCATCATCCTGAGCCTGGTCGCGGGCCTTTGCATGCAGCTTTTTGGGCTCTCGCCGGTGAAATCGCTGCTGTATACGGCGATCCTGTATGGGCTTACGTCGCCAGTGCTGATCGCGATGATCCTGCATATCAGCAATAATAAAAAGATCATGGGGCAGCATACGAATACGCGGCTGAGCAATATCCTTGGGGGGTTAACGCTGCTGCT
>DASZOW010000217.1:0-2780 GCA_035550615.1 Puia sp. | reverse complement strand
AACGACGCAAGCCAAACGGCGCGCGCCGGAGTTAAACGCAAGCCCTCACTTCAACGCCAGTGTTCCCCAACTGCTTTCTGCCGTCCTGCACACAGAGCCCGGCGGCCCGGGTACGGACGATTTCGGCCTTGATCAAAATCTCGGTCCACGGCACAAACTTTAATGGAAGGCTTTCAAAAAGGAGAGAAATGCAGACATTCCTGGCATTAGTCGAGTTTCCAATCCAACGCATTGATGCGTTTGTTAAGATTGTTCAATATGACCATCAAATCTTCAAAACTCGGCTTATTTTCTTCGTATATCATTTCTTCCATCATCGTCGCATAATCATTTTTCCAGTCAGCCAGAACAGCGTCTGGGGGAATAATTTGAATAGTTGCAGGCGCGTGTCGTGAATAGTCCACACCCGATAGCGTATTGAATGTAGCGCGGTGAACAACAATCGTCTGGTATAGATGGGGACTGGCAAATGCCTTTGCAGCAAATTCGCTGGTGGAAAGCCTGGCCGCATCATAGAGGTGTCGGCTTAATCGATCCCCTTTTCGGATCCGCTCGGTCGGCTTCTGAAACTCTTCATGCAGTAAAAATATCTTTTCGAGCATCGTCCGTTCTGGATTGACAACAGGTACCGTAATGGGTGTTTCAACAAATGAAGCAGTGGGAAACGCCTCATCTACTGTGGCGCCAAAATTTCTCAGGCTGGAAGGTTCCATAAGGGAGCGGCAGCTGAATTCAATCTTTATTCTAGGCGGTAGGTAACCGGGAGAAGCTATCACATTGGGATAGTGGAGAAGTATGGTACGGTCCCGGTCAGATCGCTCTCCTGGTTCTATCTCAAGAACAACCTTATCGAAACTCCTTTCTCTCAACTTCTCCTGTAACAGGGCGATCAATTGATCATCCACAAAAGTTCCTGCTGTCTTTCGTAATTTGTCAATCTGATTTCGCTTGAGTGTACCATCGAATCCAAAATATTTTCTGTCGATGGCGAGGTCAATGTCTTCAGAGAACCGTTCTATTAAGTTCCAACCCTTACTTAGTGAGGTCCCGCCTTTAAATACCAGATGTTCAGCTACAGGTAGTCCAAAGATCATACCCAGGGTTTGTACTACCCACCAGTCCTTTTCCACGGCATGGGCAGGCAATCGGGTAATACTGCTGGCTTGCCGGAAAATTTCGGCCTTCTCGTTATCAGGTATATAGTATAAACTTTCTTTGTTCATTACAATGCTTTTTTCATGATCTGTTGTACCCACATCGGCGCAAGGCGGATGTCGTGAAGCAGGTCTTCGTGTTTTTCCTGGCGTAACAAGGTGAGGAGCTTTTGTTCATCTGAGTCGCTCAGCTTTCCTTTCCCGACGGCTTTGAGCCCTTGAATCACGAGACTGCTGATTGCGCCTTTCATAGCCAAATTGCGTGGAGTGGTCTTTTTAAATTTGATTGTCCGTTTGCCTACTTTTACTGTTCTGGCCGTTCCATCCGTGAGAAGAATGATGTTCATCGGCACCTGTGTACTTAACCCGAGTGCATTTAGGGCAGTGGAACCAGTAGCCAGGGTGCGCGCCCGATCGCGTTTGGCAATGGCCGCGGCGACTTCCTCTGCTGAGGGAAGGATAGAACCGATGTATGCGTTTTGCTTCGGACGGGCATATATCCCTTGAGCTACACGGGTGATTTTTTGGCGATTCTTCAATCGTTCTAAGGCTTTTCGAACATTTTCCGGCGATCCGAGGTCCCCAAAATCTTCTGGAAAGAAGAGTGTGCCTTCAGGCTGTCGATCAATGACTTGCAGTATTTTATTGGCAGTACTCTCATTCATATTGTCACAAATTTAGTAATTATTTGTGACATAAGGCGTGTGTCACAAATTTCACTCACATTTGTGACATTTCTATCCTTTTAAACTCAGATTCCTCGTTGCAGCCACGCTCGCTGCTATGTTGGATATCTGGTTCCATAAAATTTCAGCAATTCTTTACCTTCCCAAATTTGCGGAGAAGACAAGAAAGAATCTTGATAAGAATTTACCTGGTTTCTTCCAGCATGCGGTTCCAGGCGTGGAGCATCTGCGGATGGTGGGCCAGTTCTTCGTCGGTGATGTCCTCGTCCTGCTCTGCCAACTTAAAGTCGACGGTGTCGGTGTAAGCTATCCCAACGTTGTAAATGTATTCCGGTTTGTGGTCCATCAAAAATTGCAGCAAATAGTAGACGGCAACGCAGGCGTTGAGGGCGTAAGAGCCACAAAAATCCCCAAAATTATCCATATGGGGCGTGACGGCTTCGAGTTTTGCCAACATTTCGGTCAATTCGGTTGGATCAACCCAATCCCCCCTTGATCGTTCGGCTAATGCAAGGGAAGCCTCCAGTACGGTGGGATTGCCCCACTGATGGATTTGAAAAAAGGTGCGATACTCAGGCACTAACTCGTGGCTAATCCTTTGCGCGAACTCCAATGATCTGTCAACCGACAGCCTGGCTACCTGCTCTTTGAAAATGGCGATAAAGGTGGGATAGTTCATAAGTGATTTTTTATCGGCGCTGCAGCATCTTACTGGCCAAACCAGCCTTCACCCTACTCTGCCGTCTTCCATTGCTTCAAATCGTCCACTGGCCGGGGAAGCCGTCCCTCCAGCCATTCTGAGAGGAGTGCCGGCGAAAACTCCTTGTCCTTGGATTCAATCACCCAGGACAAGAACTCCGGTCCGCCATTCAGGTAGGGCGGCGGAAAAACAGGGTAGAAGACCGTGGGCAGTCGTTCCTCCAGTGAAATATAGTTCACG
>DASZOW010000216.1:0-6739 GCA_035550615.1 Puia sp. | reverse complement strand
CATTATATTTTGCAGACGATGTTTTTATCAACGCCCATATACAAATATTAAAAAAATATTTTGCATTTCAGATTGATTATCAATACATAATGAAGATTTTAAACTCTAAATAGCAATATATAACTATCTATGGCACTTTGACTCTTTTGCTGTTAACGCGCGACTTGCCCCTCAAGGGCGGGTCGTTGCCGACGATGCTGGGGCCAGATACTACCTCCTCATACCCTATCGGCAATCTTCCGGTCGCCGACGCCGTCATTACGGGGAAATATTGGGGAAGATCGCCTGCAGGCTGCACAGGGTGAACCCGATCATCTGCTCGACGATGGTAGTGTGCTGGACTTTTTCGGGAGACAATCACTAGATACTCGCCGAGAGGTTCGGAAAGCTAAAGTCACAAAACTGGCAGCTGTACCGGGCCCAGCCCCAGCATGCGGATCTAGCCACACCGCCGTCTTCTATCGCCAAAGGCTTATGGCCAAAGCTTAAATAGATGGCCATTGAAAAATGAACTAGTCCCAGGGTCTGGTCCATTTAAGGACCGCATAGGCTCAAATGTAATGCGCGATGCGGGGAAAACAGAAATGATGTGAAAATAGGACAGATCAGTGATAGACTTAAACACGGCTCTACCACGCGCAAGAATTGGCCGGAAACATGTTTGTAATTTCATAAGTAATTGATGATGAATTATCTGCAAGTGATCCTATTGAGAGATTAGAAAGAAAAAAGGCCCACCAAAGTGGACCTTTCCGAAGTGCGGGCGATAGGGGTCGAACCTACACGCCTCGCGGCGACAGATCCTAAATCTGTTGCGTCTGCCAATTTCGCCACGCCCGCAAATGATCATCTCAAAACATCTATCGAATTGCCAGCAAATATCCAGCAATTTTCCTACATGGACATTAGATTTACAGTGCCTTAAACCCTAATACCCTGAGAAGCAAGCGAAGTTAAAAGAGATACACCTAGATTCAGGAACGTTAAGTCGGATCCTAAGTCTGGTGCGTCTGCCAATTTCGCCACGCCCGCTAATTGCCTAAAATTCAATTTTCGACGCGCCGGAGCTGCATAAATGTCAGATCACCGGCCGTCGCTTAAAGGGGGCCAAAAGTAGGCCTTTTTTTTGTAAATTCGTAGGAATACAATGGAAACAGTAGCTGCAATACCGAAATACAATCTTACGGAAGACCAGGAAAAAAGGCTCATTCTACGGGAATACCGCGCTCTTCTTCGTTCCCTCAAGATAAAACTCAAACCCGGCGACAAAGAGCTCATTCGCTCGGCCTTCGAAATGGCCGCCGATGCACATAAGACCATGCGCCGCAAGAGTGGCGAACCCTACATCCTCCATCCCCTGGCCGTCGCCAGGATCTGCTCCGAAGAAATAGGACTGGGCGTCCGCTCCACGATCTGCGCCCTGCTCCACGATACCGTCGAAGACACCGATGTCACCCTCGAAGACATCGAACGCGAGTTCAGCGGCGAGATCGCCCGCATCGTCGACGGCCTGACCAAGATATCTAACGTGGTGGATGTCAATGCGTCGCGACAGGCAGAAAACTTCAAAAAGATCCTCCTCACCCTCACCGACGATCCCCGGGTGATCCTGATCAAGCTGGCCGACCGGCTGCATAACATGCGGACCCTCGACAGCATGAAGCGCGAAAAACAGCTCAAGATCGCCTCTGAGACGGTATACGTATATGCCCCCCTGGCTCACCGCATGGGCCTATATACTATCAAGACCGAGCTGGAAGACCTCGCGATGAAATATCTCGAGCCCGAAGAATACCGGGAGATCGCCCGCAAGCTCGCCGAGACGAAACGCGAACGCTCCCGCTATATCAACGAATTCATCAAGCCCCTAAAAGACAAGCTGGACCGCGCCGGCGGTTTCGACTTCGATATCTATGGCCGGCCCAAAAGCATCCACAGCATCTGGAATAAAATGCGAAAAAAGGGAGTTGCCTTCGAAGAGGTCTATGACCTGTTCGCAATCCGTGTGATCCTCAACTCCCCGCCCGAAAAGGAAAAGGAAGATTGTTGGAAGGTGTATTCCATGATCACCGACGAGTACAACCCGTCGCCGGAACGGTTGCGGGACTGGCTCTCCAATCCGAAATCCAATGGCTATGAGGCGCTTCATACCACGGTAATGGGCCCGCAAGGGAAATGGGTGGAAGTCCAGATCCGGTCCAAAAGGATGAACGAGATCGCCGAAAAAGGCCTGGCGGCCCACTGGAAGTATAAAGAAGGTGCAGCCGACGAGAGCCGCTTCGACAAATGGTTCCAGCAGATCCGTGAGGTGCTGAACACCCAGGACAATGATTCCATAGATTTCCTTCAGGATTTCAAGACCAGCTTCCTGGCGGAAGAGATCTATGTATATACGCCCAAGGGCGATGTAAAGATGTTGCCCGTAGGTTCTACCGCGCTCGACTTTGCCTTTTCCATCCACAGCGCCATCGGGGTCCAGTGTATCGGCGCCAAGGTGAATCATAAGCTGGTGCCCATCAGCCACAAGCTGCGCAGCGGCGACCAGGTAGAGATCATCACGTCGGGCAAACAAAAGCCTAACGAAGACTGGCTCGGCATCGTCGTCACGGCCAAGGCCAAGAGCAAGATCAAGGATTCGCTTAAAGAAGAGAAACGGAAGATCGCCGACGAGGGAAAATACACCGTGCAACGCAAGCTCGAAAACTTTGGCGCGGCCTATAATCAACATAATATCGATGTCCTGACGGCCTTTTATAAATTGTCGTCGTCGCTGGATTTCTTTTACCAGGTATCGGTCCACAATATCGACCTCAGGGAGCTCAAAGAATTCCAGGTGCTGGGGGACAGGTTGGAACCACCCAAACCCCCGAAACCGGTCATCGAGAACAGAGCGGAGACTACCGGACCGCCCGCCGTTCCACGCAAGGATACGGAACTGATCATCTTTGGCGAAAGCAGCGATCGCATCGTCTATACACTGGCCAATTGTTGCAAGCCGATTCCCGGTGACGACGTATTCGGGTTCGTCTCGATAGGAAAGGGCCTGACCATCCACCGCACCAACTGTCCGAATGCGGCCAAGCTGATGGCCAACTACGGTCATCGGGTCGTCAAGACGAAATGGGCCAAGAATAAGGAGATCTCTTTCCTCACAGGTATCAGGATCGTGGGGATGGATGATGTAGGCGTCATCAACAAGATCACGAACCTGATCTCCGGCGAGCTGAAGCTCAATATTGCCGCCCTCACCATCGAGGCCAAAGAAGGGATATTCGAAGGGAATATCAAGATCTATGTACACGACAAAGAAGAGCTGGAAGAGCTCGTTTCCCGGTTGATGCAGCTCAACGGTATCCATACGGTCGTCCGCTACGATACGGAATCGAATTAAATTTGTGTTTTTTTTGAGAAGGAGACTTCACCTATTTTTGCCGCTTCTAAGCCCGTTAGGCGGGCGCCAAAAATCAAAAACCCGCGCAAGCGGGTTGTCCAAAGGACAATCGTTAGCGCACTATTAAAGCTGTTTATTAAATGGTCGATGTAATCTTAGGCCTCCAATGGGGCGATGAAGGAAAAGGAAAGATCGTGGATTTTTTTGCGCCAAAGTATGATCTGATCGCCCGGTTCCAGGGCGGCCCCAATGCAGGTCATACGCTCTACGTCAAAGACAAAAAGATCGTCCTGCACCAGATCCCCTCCGGCATATTCCATGAGAATACCGCAAATCTTATCGGTAACGGGGTCGTCCTCGATCCGGTAACTTTGAAACGCGAATGCGAATCCGTAGCCTCTTTTGGCGTCGACTATCGCAGGAACCTGTATATCTCACATCGCGCCCATCTGATCCTGCCGACCCACCGCGCGCTGGACAAGGCCTCAGAAATGTCAAAAGGACAGGAAAAGATCGGCAGCACGCTCAAAGGCATCGGCCCCGCTTATATGGACAAAACAGGCCGCAACGGCCTCCGGGTCGGCGATCTGCTGGATAAAAGCTTCACCACCCAATACATCAAGTTGCGGCTCAAACACCAGAAACTGCTCGATAGCCTCAATTTTCACGAAGACCTTTCCGAATGGGAAGAAGAATTCTTCGAAGCGCTCGAATTCATGCGCCAGTTCAAGATCGTCAACGGCGAATATTTCATCAACGATAAGATCGCACAAGGGAAAAAAGTTCTGGCGGAAGGCGCCCAGGGAAGCATGCTGGATGTAGATTTCGGGACCTTCCCGTTTGTGACCTCTTCCAATACGATCTCCGCAGGCGTTTGTACTGGCCTGGGTGTCGCTCCACAGCAGATCCGCGATGTCATCGGCGTCAGCAAAGCCTACTGCACCCGCGTAGGCAGCGGTCCGTTCCCTACGGAGCTGGAAGACGCCACCGGCGAAGACCTGCGCAAGACCGGCAACGAGTTCGGCGCGACCACCGGGCGGCCCCGCCGCTGCGGATGGATTGACGGTGTTGCACTTAAGTTCGCCTGCATGATCAACGGCGTCACTAAGATCGTAATGACCAAAGCCGACGTGCTGGACGCATTTTCCGAGCTTAAGGTATGCACCGCGTATAAGATCGACGGCGAGACCACCCACGAGATTCCCTTTCAGATGAATAAGGTAAAGATCGAGCCCGTCCTGCAGTCGTTCGAAGGTTGGAAAACAGATACCACCGGGGTCAAAACATATAATAATTTGCCGCCGAAGATGCAAGAGTACGTGAAATTTATTAATCAATATTTAGGCGTAAAAATTGCCTATATTTCCAACGGCCCCGGCAGAGATCAATTGATCGAAAATAGTTGAGAACAAACGAATAGGAGGCACGCAGCCCCGCTTTATCCGGACCTTTTTCAAGGCGGTAACGCTGCTTCTTATTGTCGAAAAAATTAATCCAAAATAAATTTGGCGGATTAAAAACTTCGCCGAAAATTTACATAACAATCTTATTGGACATGGCACCAAAATCTGATAAGGAGGGAAAGGGTTCAAAGAAATCCGCGCCTCAAGCATCAAAGGACACACCGGAGAAACCTTCTTCGAAATCCAGGAAACAATTGGATGACGATGATGATGATCTGGATGACGATGATGATATGCCCAAGGGCAAGACTGACGCATCCGGCGCTTCATCCAAAAAATCTGCATCCAAGGCGTCAAAATCCAAAAAGGACGAGGATGACGACGATGATGATGACGATGATATGGGTGAAGACGAAGTAGATGAATGGGAGAAAGTCGAAGAAGAAGAGGAGTGGGATCCCGACTTCGACGAATTCGATATTCCGAAATCCAAAACAAAAAAGAGCACCGGCGGCAGTACTTCTAAAAAATCCAAAGGACACGACGACGACGACCTCGGTCTCGACGACGACTTTAAAGACCTGGATCTTTTTAATGAAAGCGGCTTCGACGAAGAAGAGGATGACTTTTAACGGGACCATCCAAAAACAAAGAGCATACGCTTCATTCGCCATATCTGATTCTCCACACGGCAGACTGAAATTTATCAAGCAGCAAATGTTGACATGGGCCCTCCCGTTCAACATTTCTTGTTTTTTGGATAGCCAGGAATACCCGGGACAGCCGTTTTCCCCCGCGACATTCGAATGTCTGCTGGCCGCAGGCGCCGTAGATACCTTTTCTGCCGGCGCAGGAGAGGCTTTCCCGGCTCTCAGGTCTTGGACGCTGGATCACCCCGGAGACTGGCTGTTCGGAAATTTCGGCTATGATCTCGCCGCCGAAACGGAGCCGTCACCCGCCATCGAAACGGAGCCGTCACCCGCCACGAAAATACCCCACCCCGATCCCATCGGTTTCCCCGATCTGTTCTTCTTTGTCCCCGAAACCGTGATCCGGCTGGAAAAGGACAGTGTTCATATCGCTACCTTCAGACCAGACCCGGCAACCATCTGGCAGGAGATCTGCGGTTCGACCCCGCCGGCGCCGGCGCAGATACCGCAAATAACGTTTACGCCGCGTTTCACCCGTGACGAATATCTCGCCACCGTCGACGCCCTGCAACGCCACATCCTGCGCGGCGACTGCTACGAGATCAATTTCTGCCAGGAATTCTTTGCTTTATCCAGGCATGTCGAGCCTTATGCCGTCTGGCAGGCCCTCAGCCTGGCGTCGCCCAATCCCTTTTCGGTCTTTTACCGGCTTAATGACAGGTATCTTTTCTGCGCCAGCCCGGAACGGTTCCTGAAGAAGACCGGCGCCACCCTTCTTTGCCAGCCCATCAAGGGCACTGCGGCCCGTAACCCCCACGACACCGATGCCGACCGTCTTTGCGGCATCGCACTGCACCAAAGCGCCAAGGACCGGGCCGAGAACGTCATGGTGGTCGACCTGGTGCGAAACGATCTGGCCAGGGTCTGCCGGCCTGGTACGGTACAGGTGGCGGAATTGTACGGTATCTATCCTTTTCCCCGGGTATTCCAGATGATCTCTTCTGTGACCGGCGAGCTCATCCCCGAGGTTCACTGGACCGAGGCCATACGCGCGTGCTTTCCCATGGGATCCATGACCGGCGCCCCAAAAAATAAAGTGGTGCAGCTCATTGCTCAATACGAGCGTTCCCGCCGCGGACTGTTTTCCGGCGCCGTCGGCTATATTACCCCGGACGGCGATTTCGATTTCAATGTGGTCATTCGCAGCCTGCTTTATGCACAAGACAGCGGCTATCTGCAATACCAGGTAGGCTCCGGCATCACGTGGTACAGTAGTCCGGCGGCCGAATACGAAG
>DASZOW010000215.1:0-3550 GCA_035550615.1 Puia sp. | reverse complement strand
GTGACGCCCGGGGTGGCGCAGGATACGCTGACGGCCGCTTATAACGATCTTGCCGGTGTCCGGCAGCTGATAGCGGCTCATCCCGGCGCCATCGCCGCCATCATTGTCGAGCCGGTGGCCGGCAATATGGGTTGTATCCTGCCCGAGCCCGGATTCCTGGAGGGATTGAGGACGCTTTGCGACAAGGAGGGCATCGTATTCATTCTCGATGAGGTGATGACCGGATTCCGGCTTGCGCCCGGAGGAGCGCAGGAGCGGCTCGGTGTCCGGGCCGATCTCGTAACATACGGAAAGGTCATCGGCGGCGGCATGCCGGTAGGAGCATTCGGCGGCAAAAAGGAGATCATGCAGCATATCGCGCCGCTCGGCAATGTCTATCAGGCGGGTACACTTAGCGGCAATCCCATAGCCATGATCGCAGGCTATACGATGCTCAGGGCGTTACGCGATAATCCGGCGATCTATAAAGAGCTGGAAGAAAAGACCCGGTATTTGCGGGATGGATTGGACCGGGTATTCAAGGCCTGGGGGCAGCCGTATGTGATCAATACGTTGGGATCGATGATCAGCGTACATTTTAGCGATCATCCCGTGAGAGATTTTTCTTCCGCTTCCGGCGCGAATAACGGCCTGTTCAAGCTGTTTTTTCATGCGATGTTGCGACGCGGCATCTATCTGCCGCCTTCCGCTTTTGAAAGCTGGTTCCTCAATAATGCCTTGACCACGGCGGATCTGGATAAGACGGTCGCGGCGGCGGAAGAGAGTCTGGGAGAATTGAATGGCTAGTGAAGAAGCAGCTCGCAAGGCTTGAGACCCGTGTGCTTTTTAAATGCGGTCGAGAAATGCGAGATGGAGGAATAGCCCAGCATCAGGGAAACCTCGGTGACGCTGAGGCCTTTTTCGTATAGCAGGTATCGGGCGTGTTCCATACGCTGGCCCTGATAGAAATCGAAGATAGTCGTACCGAACATTTCTTTGAAGCCTTTTTTTAGATAACACTCGTTGATGGCTACCTTACGGCTGAGCTCCTTGATGGTAAGCGGCTCGCCGATGTGTTGCAGGAGGATCTCGCGGGCCTGGACGATCTTTTCACGGTCCGCCTCATTCGCGAGGAATTTACACTGGAAACCTTCTACTTCTTTTTCGCCGACCATGCATTCCAGGCTATACAGCAAGAGCATCTGGCTTTGGGCATTGACGAAAATATTCTCATGACTTCCTGTGAAATTATGATTGAGCAGGGTCTCGAGCACGAGCCGGGTCCTGCCGCAGAGGCTAAGGGTTTTTGAAAAGGAGCTGGTATGCCTGAATTCCAGCAGATTATCGCTGGCCGTGTTGTCGGATCGACGCGGGCGTATGAATTGGGAAAGATGCACCGGAAGGAAACGGAAGCTGAGCACATCCACCGTATCGATGCGTTCCGAACAGCCGGACGCAGCATTCAGCTTACATGAATCGCATTGGATGTCGTTCCCGGTACCCGAAGCGGGCCTGGCACTATGCCGTTTGCAATACACATTCCCGGCAATGCAAAACCTCAGTTCCAGGTAGTTCTGGGCCGGATCTTCTTTCCGGTAGTGATATACGATCTCCCCCATGTCATCGAGACTCCACTGGGGATGTTTGCCATAACGTCTGATGGAATATTGTACCGAGCCGGGAATCTGCCGCTCTTTTTCCTGTAAAAGGGTCAACTGGTTTTGCATAACCGGCTGCCCATACGCCCTTGTGAGAATTTCCGGAACCTGGTACATGATCTGCAAAAATAAGTCAGAAACGGCAATAAACACGAACAAGTAGACCGAATGGTTCAAAATGCAAATATTTTGACAAAACAATGACTGGAACGGGCATGAAAAGTCCGCTCAAAAATTCCCACAAACCGGATGTCGAATGGGGATATAAAAGCCCCGGAAACGCCTTATTTTTAGTACATTTGCAAGCCTTATTAATTTTTTGTTAACTACACTATTTCAGTCATAAAAATGAGTGAATCAACACAGGAAGTTCTCACCGCTGCCAGCAACGGATACGGAGCAGATAGCATTCAGGTTTTAGAAGGTTTGGAAGCCGTCAGGAAACGTCCCGCCATGTATATCGGGGACATCGGGGTCAAGGGTTTACACCACCTGGTCTATGAAGTAGTAGACAACTCGATCGACGAAGCGCTGGCCGGTTACTGCAAAAACATCACGGTAAGCATTTATCCGGATAATTCCGTCAGCGTGGACGACGATGGACGGGGCATTCCCACCGGCATGAACAGCAAGGAGAAAAGGAATGCGCTCGAGATGGTCATGACCATGCTGCATGCAGGCGGAAAATTCGACAAGAATACCTACAAAGTTTCCGGGGGCCTGCACGGGGTGGGCGTCAGCTGCGTCAATGCCCTGAGCAGCGACCTGCATGTAGTGGTTCAGCGCGAGGGAAAAAAATTCGAGCAGGCCTACAAGATCGGCATCCCGCAATATCCCGTAAGGGAAATTGGCACCAGCGATAAGACCGGTACGCGGGTTCATTTCCGGCCCAACGCCAGCATTTTCACCAGCACCGAATACAAACGGGATATCCTCGAAAGCCGCCTCCGGGAACTGGCTTTTCTGAACAGGGGCGTCCGGATCACCATCAACGATCTGCGCGACCTGGATGAAGCCGGGAATCCTTATTCAAAAACTTTTTACAGCGAGGGCGGGATCGTGGAATTCCTGGAAATGCTCGATAGCCATGCGGGCCGGAATCCCCTGATCCCTAAAGTGATCTATGTAGCGGGCATGGATGAGGCCACCCATGTGGCCGTAGAGATCGCGCTCACCTATAACGACAGCTTCAGCGAGCATATCTATTCCTACGTCAACAACATCAACACCATCGAAGGAGGCACCCATGTGGCCGGCTTCCGCCGGGCGCTCACGCGTACTTTCAAAAGCTATGGCGACCGGGAGAACCATTTTGAAAAGGCCAGGGTAGAAATAGAGGGCGACGATTTCCGGGAAGGGCTGAGCACCATCATCTCCGTTAAAGTGCCGGAACCACAGTTCGAAGGGCAGACCAAGACCAAGCTGGGCAACAACGAAGTGAGCGGGGTCGTGGACAGCACGGTATCCAAAGTGCTGGAGGCCTACCTGGAAGAGAATCCCAGGGAAGCCAAGAACATCATCCAGAAAGTGATCCTGGCCGCTCAGGCCCGGGCAGCGGCCCGCAAAGCCAGGGAGCTGGTTCAGCGTAAATCCGTACTGAGTGGAGGTGGCCTGCCGGGCAAGCTGGCCGACTGCTCGGAGCGGTCTCCCGACCGCTGCGAGCTCTACCTCGTGGAAGGGGATTCCGCCGGCGGCACGGCCAAGCAGGGCCGGGACCGGGCTTTCCAGGCCATCCTGCCCCTGCGGGGCAAGATCCTCAACGTGGAAAAAGCCATGGAGCACCGCATCTATGAGAACGAGGAGATCCGGAACATGTACACCGCGCTGGGCGTTACCGTCGGCACGCCCGACGACCCCAAGGCGCTGAACCTGGCCAAGCTCAGGTATCACAAGATCATCATCATGACGGATGC
>DASZOW010000214.1:0-21464 GCA_035550615.1 Puia sp. | reverse complement strand
TTCGGCATGATGCCGATAGGCAGCCTGTTGATCGGCGCCGTCTCGCAGTATGCTGGAGCGCAGGCGACGATGCTGGGTTCGGGGGCGATCGCGCTGGTGCTGCTGGCGATATCCTGGAGATTTTTGTCGAGTGCAGCGGTCAGTAAAAAGGAAGAGATGCCAATTCTTACCAACCATACAACAACAAAAACATGGAAAAAAACAGCCAGGCTTTAGCCACTGCCCTGCTCATCATGGACATCCAGTCCGGAACGATGCAAATGACGGGGGAGAACGGTCCCGCGTTGATCAAGTCGCTTAAGGCGGCCATTTCCGCGGCGAGAAAGTCTTCGATCCCGGTGATCTATGTTGTCGTCGGATTCCGCAAAGGTCTTCCGGAGATCACTTCCAGGACGCTCAACCAGAGTTTTGGCGCTTTGAAACAGGGCCCTGTATGGCCGGGGATCGAAGACCCGGGTGTCGATGATTCGCTGACCGTAGAGCCCGGAGAGATGGTGGTCACCAAGCGGCGTGTCAGTGCGTTTGCCGGCAGCGACCTGGAAGTTATTTTGCGTGGTCACCGGATCGAACATATCGTGCTCGCGGGTATCGCTACGAGTGGAGTTGTGTTGTCCACGCTGCGTGAGGCGGCCGATAAGGACTACCGGATCACGGTATTATCCGATGGCTGCGCCGACAGGGACAGCGAGGTTCACAATGTGTTGCTGGGTAAGGTATTCCCGCGTCAGGCGGAGGTGATGACTGCGGCGCAATGGGTAGCGGGACTGGGCAAATAATTAGCGGCGGGCGGCTTCCTGCGGGCCAGGAAAGGTTGTGTGCGTCTTCGGGGATATTCGTACCTTTGCGAGCCCCTGGCGAGCCGGAGGCGTCATTCAAATGAAGATATTTCCCGAATCAGCGTTAGTGCAATTGGAGTTCGACAAGGTAAGGGCCTTGCTGGCGGAGCTGTGCAATACCGAGTATGCCCGGGCGAAGGCGGAGGATTTGCGTATCCATACGCGCCGGGAGTTCATCGAGCTGGAGCTGCGTCAGACGTACGAGTTCAAGCTGTTAACGCAGAACGGGCAGTATTTTCCCAATGATCATACGCTGAATCTCGCGAAGGAGCTGAAGTTGCTGGGTATCCCCGGCGCCAGTCTCGGCGGCGAGCAGTTCCTGCAGATCCGACGGCTGGCGGAAAGTGTCCAAAGCATTTTCCGTTGGTTCGATCCCGAACGGCGGACCGCCTATCCGGCGTTGACGCGGGTCATCGAGAACACGCATTATGAAAAGGCGATCATCGCCGCTATCGACGAGGTCATCGACGAATCGGGAACGGTGCGTGACAATGCTTCCGAGGAACTGGCCAATATCCGGCTTTCGCTTTTCCGGAAGCGTAATGAGCTGCGGCGGGCCTTTGACCGGATCCTGTCCAAGCTGAGCAAGGCGGGTTATGTCGCGGATATCGAAGAGTCGTTCCTCAATGGCCGCAGGGTGGTGGCGATCTTTGCCGAACACAAGCGGCAGGTCAAGGGGATATTGCATGGAGAGAGCGATACACGGCGGACATCCTATGTGGAGCCGGAGGAGACGATAGAGCTGAATAACGAGGTTTTTTCGCTCGAGCATTCCGAGAGCAGGGAGGTGAGCCGTATCCTTCGGCAGCTGACGGCAAGGCTGGCCGGGCACGCGCCGTTGTTGCAGGTCTGGCATGATGTGTTGGGTGAATATGATTTTATCCGTGCGAAGGCGCGGCTGGCGGGTGAGATGAACGGTAATTTCCCGCAGTTGCAGGACAAATCGCATGTGCAACTGATACAGGCTTATCACCCGCTGCTGTTGTTGTATAACCGCAAGCAGCAGAAGCCGACGATCCCCACGAATATCACGTTGAACGATAAGGACCGGATCCTGGTGATCTCGGGTCCCAATGCCGGTGGTAAGACCGTTACCCTGAAGACGGTCGGCCTGCTGCAGATGATGTTGCAGAGCGGGCTGCTTGTGCCGGTGCATCCGGATAGCGAGATGGGCATCTTCAAACAGCTGATGATCCATATCGGCGATACGCAAAGCCTGGAATTCGAGCTAAGCACCTATAGTTCGCATCTCAAGAACATGAAGTATTTCATGGAGAATGCCAATGGGAGGACGCTGTTCTTTATCGACGAGCTGGGGAGCGGGAGCGATCCCAACCTGGGTGGCGCTTTTGCCGAGGTCATTTTAGAAGAGCTGGTGCGGAAACATGCGTTTGGCATCGTGACCACGCACTATCTGAACCTGAAGGTCATGGCGGGGAAGACGTCGGGGATCATCAATGGCGCGATGGCTTTCGACGAGACGAACCTGCTGCCGCTCTACAAGCTGATGATCGGGAAGCCCGGCAGCTCTTATACTTTTTCGATAGCCGAGCGGATCGGTCTCGAGCCGCGGCTGATCCAGCGCGCCCGTACGCTGGTGGACGAGGACCATTTCCGGCTCGACAAGCTGCTCAATGCGACGGAGCAGGATCTGCGGGATCTCGAAAAAAGAGAGAAGGACCTGCACAAGCTGATCCGCGAGAATGAAAAGCTTAAGAAGGAGATGGAGGCGATCATCCACCGGGAGCGTCATGAGCAGCAGGTAGAGCTTTTGAAGCATCAGAACAAGATCACCGAGGAGCGGATCGCCTATCTTAAGGAGATGGAGCGGAAGCTGCGGCAGATCATTTTCGACTGGCGGAAGGCGGAGGATAAGAATGAGGTCATCAAGCAGATGCAGGCGTTGCTTTTCAAGCAAAAGGAGAAGCAGGTCAACGAAAAGGTGCGCAAGAAGTTCGATGCGCGCTATACCGAGGTCGGCGGCGACGTACAGGTGGGGAATAAGGTGATGATGAAAAAGAACCACCAGGTGGGTACGGTCCGCGAGATACGAGGTAAAAAAGCCATTGTGCAGGTTGGGCTTATTCCCATCACCACCGATCTGGCGGATCTCACCGTGGTGCAGGACAGGCCGCAGGAGGAGTCGGCGGGTTAGTTCGCCGATCCCGTGAGCATCGTTCCGGGTTTTCCGTAATCGAAACTGTTAGAATCTTCCACTTTGATATTGTTCCCATCAAAATGACATACGAGCCGTTCGGTATGCGGGCTTTCGATATAACGCAGCACGAGCTCGAGGGTATTCTCGTCGATCCAGTGATAGCTGCCGGCTGTCTGGAAGGGGGGAAGGCCGACGTCGTGGCTTTGCGCGCCGGTGAGCAGGTCGGGGCCTAAACGGGGTGTTTCCGACCTGGCCCATTTGCCGTCGCCGAAGGGAATGGTGTACGTCCCTTTGTCGTCTTTAAGCGTTACGTTCCAGACGCCGCCGTCCCGGATGTCGAAGCCGATGGACTGCATCTTTTTCGGGTTAGCGTCCAGCGTATAGGTCTTACCGTTTGGCGAGAAATCCGCTGCGCTTGCCGCGGCTTTCAGAGGAGGCAGGGCCAGTGTTGCAAGCTGTTGTTTCAGTTTTGCGTCGTTGTCGGGGTCGTCTTTGTATGCCCAGCCCTGCATGCCTGGCAGCAGGTATTGCCAGACGAGGTTGATCTCCTCCTGCATGCTGGGCGTCTCGGCCTGGATGGCGATGACGGCGTCCTGGTCGGGCAGGATGATGATGAATTGGCCGAAGGCGCCATCCGCGCGAACGCCGTTGTGCCGGCAGCGCCACATCTGATAACAATAGCCCTGGAGCCAGTCGCTGCTATCTCGTTTTGCCTGTGACGCGCCCGGGTCTTGCATGATCTGCGTTTTCGTGGCTTCTTTGATCCATTCCTTTGGCAGGAGTTGTTTGCCCTTGTACCGGCCGTTCTGGAGAAATAGTTGACCGAATTTCGCCATGTCTTCCGTTTTTAGCCGGAGGCCCCAGCCGCCGGTGTTGGCTCCCTGGGGGCTGATTTCCCAGTCGGCGCCATAGATGCCCAGCGGTTCGAAGAGGCGGGGGCGAAGATAGTCGATAACCTTTTGGCCGGTGACTTTTGTGACGATGGCGGAGAGCATATAGGTGCCGGCGGAGTTATAGAGAAATTTGGTTCCGGGCTCGTTGAGGATCGGTGTGGCGAAGAAGGCGCGGGCCCAGTTAGTATCCACGACGATCTTATGAGTGGGATCGGGGTCCATGCCGTCGGACATGATGAGGACGTCTTTGACGGTGAGGTCGGCGAGATGCGGGGGGATCGGGTTAGGGACTTCGTTGGGGAAGAAGGAGATGACCTTGTCGGTGAGCTTGAGCTTTTTTTCCGCTACGGCGAAGCCAACGGCTGCGGCGGTAAAGGTTTTGCTGGTCGAATAGAGCGATTGTTTTATCGAGGGGGCGTAGGGGTTCCACCAGCCTTCGGCGATCACTTTGCCATGGCGCAGGTACACGAAGCTGTGAAATTCCGTTTTGCTATGGTTGGCGGCGTTGACGAAATCCATGATACTCGTGGAGGTGACGCCTTCTTTTTCCGGGACGCCCCTGGGCAGCTCATCCTGGGCGATGATGATGTTTGAAAGAAAGAACGAGGCGATGAGGAGGGCGAAGGGTAATTTTTTCGCAAGCATAAGGGATGAGTTTTGCAGGTCCAAAAATAAAGGTTATTTAGCATCCAGGAACTCGTCTATCATCGCCGCGGTGCATAATGGCAGGGGGCCGGGGCTTTCGAGGTATTCGCCGTGGTGGCCGGGCAGGATGAAGAGACGTGCGTGGGGCATCATGCGGGACAGTTCCACTGCGTATTCGGGTCTTACGAGGTCCTGGTCGCCGATGATCAGGAGGGTGGGCGCCTGGACGTTTTTGATCTCCTCGTCGGGCCAGTCCCTGAAGTTTTTCATGCGTTCTACGTCTCTATGGAACATACGTTCCAGGCCTGCCGAGTCGTGGGTGATGTCGAGATAGGCGTCTTTCAGGTATTGCGGCATCGAGGCCAGTGTGGCGTTGTCGAAACCTGGCCAGAACCAGTCATACGCGCCTGACCGTTTGAAGAAGGCGGAGCCGATGACCAGTTTGCGGACGAGCTGCGGATGACGGATGCCGATGTCCATGGCCGTTTGGCCGCCGTTGCTGAAACCGAAGAAGTCGGCCTTTTCGATATGCAGTTGTTGGAGGAGGGCGGCGATGTCATCGGCGTCCTGGTGAAAGCTCAGCGGCCGGGGGATGTCGGCGGTATGGCCGTGTGCCTGCAGTTCTACCGCGATGACCTCGCGGTGTTGGGCAAACGCGTGGAGGACATGACCGAAGCTGGTGCCGATGGTCGAGCCGCCGCCGTGGATGAGAACGAGGGGGACCGTTTGGCTTTGGCCTTCGGCGGAGACGGCTTCGCTTTGGCCTTCGGCGGGGACGGCGTGCCGGCGCTGGTTTTTACCGTGGATCTCGTAATACATTTTCAGCTTGCCGATAGTGGCGTAGCCGCTTGTCGAATCCGGTTGGGCGGCGGTGAGACCAAGGGGTAATAAGGCCGAGAAAAATACAAGTTTCATATTGGGTTATTTTACGATCAGCGATTCCATGCGGTCCAGCATCTGCAGCCAGCTGGGGTAGGCGCCGGTGCGCGTAGCGAGGTCGAGGTCGACCGTTTGGTGGAGGGTGAATTTTGTTTGGTTGCCGAGGGCTTCGAAGGTGAGCGTGACGACGGTGATGTCGGGCCATTCGTGAGGCATGTTGGCATCTTTTGGCGACAGGTGGTTGCCGTGTTCGTCGGCCCTGGCGAGCGTGAAGACCAATTTTTTGGGCGGGGCGATCTCTTTGAACACCGCGTAGAACCAGTAGTGTTTGCCGTCGGCGTGGATGATGGCGCCGTGGTATCCGCCGCCTGGCCTGACGTCGATCTTTGTGAAGCGGACGGTACAGTTTTTCGGTGCATACCACTGTTTGAGATGTTCCGGGTCGGTCCAGCAGGCGTATACCAGCTCGCGGGGGGCGTTGATAATGCGGGTGATCAGGACGTTATTTTCTTTTTGGCTTTGTGGCATATTTCACTTTTTTAGATTGTAGTTGTTGGATATAGTCTTCCATGGAGTCGAGGGTTTGGTTCCAGTATTTGCGGCAGTCCTCTACCCAGCCGGTGACTTCCGATAGTTTTTCGAGGCGCGCCTGGCAATAGCGTTCGCGGCCTTGTTTTTTTATGAGGATTAGTCCGCATTCCGTGAGGACTTTGATATGTTCCGATATGGTGGGGCGGCTCGAGTCGAAATGGTCGGCGATGCCGTTGAGGTTGAGCGTTTGTCTCGACAGGAGGGCGAGGATATCGCGGCGGGTGGGGTCGGCTATGGCCTGGAAGACGTCTCTTCTTTTTTCCATTTCGTAGGCATTTGGCTACAAATATAGGAATATGTAGGGAAATGGCGACATTTTTTTCGGAAAATTTTGGACGGCGCCGGGGTGTAGAGCTTTGCTAGTGACAGGGCGTTTGGAGGAAATGGATCGTGGTTTTGTCGTAGTCGCTGAAGAACTTGTGTGCGGCGTACATGATGTCCAGCTCATTGCCTACGAAATTCAGCTGGCCGGCGTTAAGCGAGGAGATCGTCGGATAGGCGGCGGGGTTGGATGCGGCGTGGGCGGTGATGGTGTCGGATGCAGCGAGGAGGTAGTTGCGGCCGTCGAGCCAGTGATTAGTCCGAAGTTCATTAAAGATCGAAGCGGAGAGGTCGAGGCTGATCCCGTTCCAGCGGGCGAAGCGTTGGGGATAGACGCGGCTATGGTCGTGCAGGAAGAAGGTGCTGCAGATACCGCGGCCGGTCAGTGCATTCGAGTTGGCCTGGGCGGTGGCGTCGCCGGCGGGGCCGACTTCGGAGTTGTTGTCAAATTTGGCCATGCAGAATTGGAGGGGCGTGATGCTGTTGGCCGTGACGATGTTGCTGGTCGGAGCGCAATAGGAGACGCCGGCGGAATACCTATAGAGATAAGACAAGGCGGCGGAAAAGGCGCCCCCATCGCTCATACCGATCGAATAGCGAGGCGCGGAAGCAGGAATATAGCCCCGGGCGCAAAAGGTGTCGGTGATCGCGCGAAAATTTCCATAGTCAGGGTTGGTAAGCGTATCCAGCGGGAGAAGGTCCCAGCGGATATATCCATCGTTATTGAGGTCCTTATTGAGCGAGACTTCTTCCGCTTCGGTGATCATGACTGCGAAGCCATTATATGAAAGATCCCTGATCATCTCGGTCCATTCGAAATTGTTCACCAGGTCTTTGGCGTTGCCGCCGGTGCCATGAAGAAGATATACGATTCCCCTGGGGTTGGCCGGGAAATGATAGTAGACGTTCTTGAGGATATTGAGACCTTTGATCTGTTCGTATTTCAGGGTCACGGGGGTGATGGAGAGGTAGGAGGCTGTGAGGGTAACATCCGAGGACGGCATAATAAAGCTGTTATGCCATTCCCCCGCGTTGTTCAGGAGGTTGTTGTAGCCCGACCAGCTATCGAAGATGCTGTCGGATGGAATGGCGTTGGACCAGATATCGACCGTGTCGCCGATCTTATAGTGTCCGCTGCCGTATCCGTGGATCACGGTAACTGTTGCCGAATCGGCCGGACTGCCGGCGCCGGAAGGGTTGGAGGTGGACGATCTTTTGGAGCAGGCGGTCAGGAAAAGGCCTGCGAGCAGGGTCGGCAAATACCGTTTCATGGTTTTTCTTTGGATGTCCCGGGATAACGGTCAAACCCGATGAAAAAGTATCGGCAATGTCGCCGTTAACCAGCGCGAGGGCGGTTGTTGTTGCGCCGGGGGGTCAGTTTGATAGGGGTGTTTCCTATCCGGAAGCCAGTTTGTTTATTTTGTCTTGCATGAGTGCTTTGTCTGCCGTGGTGCGGGCGAGGGTCATGGCGTGGTGAAAATGGCTTTTTGCTTTTTCGTCGTCGATGCCCGTGTAGAGCTCGCCGAGCAGGGCAAAATAGTAGGGGTTGTCGTCGAGGTTGAGCTTTCCGGCTGCGGCGATCGCTTCGGCTTTGCCATTGGCTTTGGCGAGGGCATAGGTACGGTTCAAGGCGGCGATCGGAGAATATTCCAGCTGCAAAAGCAAGTTATAGTATTGCAGGATCTGCTCCCATTTTTCCTTACTATCATTTTTCTGTGTGCTCCAATAGGCGATCATCGCTTCCAGATGATATTTCGAGAGGCTTTGCCCGTGGGCGGCGCGATGGAGATAATCGATGCCCTGGGCGATCAGTTCCGCATTCCATAACGACGTGTCCTGGTCGTCATACAAGACGATCTCCCCGTGTTTGTCGATGCGCGCCTCGAAGCGGGAGGCATGGAAACACATCAGTGCGAGCAAGGCATTGACGGCCGGCTTGTTGGTGTCGGGATATCCGGTCAGCATGTGACAAAGCCGCATGGCTTCGAGGCAGAAGTCTTTGCGCAGGATGGTGTTGCTGCTTTCCGAATAATAGCCTTCGTTGAATAAGAGATAGATTGTTTGCAGCACCGGTTGTAATCGCGTTTCGATCTCCGCCGGCGGCGGCATCGCGATGCGGATGTTGGCTTCGCGCAGTTTTTCGCGGGCGCGGAACAGGCGTTTGTTGATAGTTTCTTTGCTGGTGAGAAAGGCGTCGGCGATCTCTTCGATACCGAAGCCGCAAAGGATGCGGAGCGAGAGACCGATCTGGGCTTCGGCGGGGATGGCGGGGTCGCAGATGGCGAACATCATCTGCAGCTGGCTGTCTTCGATGGCGGCAGGGGAGAGATCGATGTCCGGTGGGAGATCGGGGTCGTCTTTTATCGCTTTCGAGACTTTTGACCGAAAGACCTGATCCCGCTGCAAGAGCGTCTTTGCCTTGTTGGCTGCGACATGATAGAGCCAGGCCGAGGGATTTTTCGGCGGTCCTTCCTGCGGCCAGGTGCGGACCGCGGCGAGGAAGGTGTCGCTGGCGATGTCTTCGGCGGTCTCCATGTGGTCGAAGCCAAAGCGTTTGCAGAGCACGGAGACGATCTTGCGGTATTCGGTGCGGAACAGATGCGGGATCAGGTTTTGTTCGTCCATAACGGGTGCTTTTGGATGTCGGCCGGGGTGCTTTTTGGCAGTTCGGGGGCGGTTAGTGAACGCCGTCCCTCCGGGCTATCCTGCGTACTTCCACCGTGTTCCCGGGGCCTTGCAGGACGGGGCTGCCTTTGGCAAATTCCACGGCTTCTTCGATGGAGCCGGCCCTAACGATCATGTAGCCGCCGAGCGTCTCCTTGATCTCGCCGAAAGGGCCGTTGGTGACCACGTTATTATGATGTACGACGCGGCTATTGTCAAAGAGCAGGCCGTTACCGCCGACGTACTTGTTTTGGGCGGCGATGCCACCGATCCAGTCCATCGTTTGTTTCATCCAGATCTGCATTTGTTCCGGGGACGCAATTTTGGCGCCGTCTTCGTGCCGGAGGATCAACATAAATTCATCCATTTTTTTAAGTTTTACTGTTTTTGTAATCTGTTATCATAAGCAAAACCAATGAGGGGATCGGAATTGGACAGGTTTAGCCGTAAATTTAAAAAATTTTTTACCCCTCGTGTCCAATTTGACGCCGGCCGATCCTTGTATACCTGAAACAGCCGGGGCGGTTTCGCCCGACAGGGCAGACATTAGCGGCAAGGCATCTCCGGCAAAAATTAAAAACTTATAATTATGAAAGAGTTTATGTTATTGTTCCGGTTTCCGAGTCTCGATCAAAGTGCGATCAGCCCCAAAGAAATGGAGGCTTTAAAAGAGAAATGGCAAAATTGGGCGGGCGGGATCTCCGGCTCGGGTAAACTGGCCAGCCAGGGAAACCGGCTATCGATGGAAGGTAAGGTCCTCAAGGCCGGCGGCGTGATCACGGATGGTCCTTTTGTGGAAATCAGGGAACGGCTGGGCAGCTTTATCATTGTCAAGGCCGATAGCCTGGATGAAGCGACGACGTTGGCGCATGGTTGTCCCGCGATCGATATGGGTGGAAGCGTAGAGATCAGGGAAGTCATGAAATATTAGTCCGAAGAAAATGGCAGACGGATTAAGACAGCTTTTTCAGCAGGAGTTTACCAAGATGGTGGCCGTTATCAGCCGGCTCTATGGTTTGCAGCATATCGAGCTGGCGGAGGACATCGTGGGCGAAACGTTTCTTGCGGCTGCCGAGAACTGGGGGCAGAAGGGGATGCCGGCGAATCCGACGGCCTGGTTGTATACCGTGGCCAAGAACCGGGCGATCTACCATTTCCGACGGCTCAATATCTATGAGCACAAGGTCATCCCGATGATCAAGGCGCAGCAGAATGGAGAAGAGACCGAAGAGCCCGACTTTTCCGAGGAGAACATTCGCGACAGCCAGCTGCAGATGATGTTTGCGGTCTGTGATCCGGCTATTGCAAGCGAGGCGCAGATCGGAC
Source organism: Puia sp. (assembly GCA_035550615.1). GTDB lineage: Bacteria > Bacteroidota > Bacteroidia > Chitinophagales > Chitinophagaceae > Puia. The sequence continues at coordinate 11,151 of DASZOW010000214.1, read as the reverse complement.
TGGCTTTGCGGATACTTTGCGGTTTTGGGATCGATGAGATTGCCGGGGCGTTTTTTACGAGCAAGGAGACGATCAACAAACGGTTGTTCCGGGCAAAGGAGAAGTTGCGGGCGGAGAAGGTGCGGATGGAGTTCCCGCCGGAGGCCGTGTTGCCGGCGAGGCTGGACAATGTCCTGCGGATCATCTACCTGCTTTTCAACGAAGGGTATTATAGCCGGAGCAAGGATCAGATCCTGCAAAAGGACCTCACCGTCGAGGCTTTGCGACTGGGTCTTCTTCTCGCCGATTTCCCCGCGACGGCGTCGCCGAAGACCTACGCATTGATCGCGTTGATGTGTTTCCATGCATCGCGTTTCGAGGCGCGGCAAACGGCGGACCGGCCGTCGATCCTCTATGAAGAGCAGGACCCCTCCTTATGGGATCAGGGGCTGATCAGGCAGGGGATGCATTACCTGGATCGTTCGGCGCAGGGGGAGGAGCTGAGCTCGTATCACCTGGAAGCGAGGATCGCCTACTGGCATTGCATCAAAGAGGATACGCCGGAGAAATGGGCGGAGATCCTGGAGCTTTATGATCGGCTGCTCGGGCTCAATTTTTCTCCCGGCGCCGCGCTCAACCGCATCTTTGCGCTGTATAAGGTAAGCGGCCGGAAAGCCGCGCTGGCGGCGGCAGAGAGTCTGAAGCTGGAGGACGACCATTTCTATTTTCTTTTGCTGGGAGAGCTGTATACCGGCGTCGACGACGGCAAGGCCAAATTGAATTATCAGCAGGCGTATCAGCTTGCAAGAACACAAACAGAAAAGGAGGGTATCCAGCAGAAGCTGGCCGCCTTAGTAAAAAATATTTAAAACGTTATTACCATGGGACCTCGTATCAATGTATTTCAACATGGCGCCAAGGCCATGCAGGCTTTAAATCAGCTGGGAATGTCCTTCCAGGACTCGACGCTGGGCGAACCGCTTCTAACGCTGGTGATCATGCGTATCTCGCAGATCAACGGATGTGCGATGTGTATCGACATGCACTCCAAGGATCTCCGCGCCATGGGAGAGACCGAGCAGCGGATCTATGGGTTGGATGCGTGGGACGATACGCCTTACTACACCGATCGGGAGCGGGCTGCGCTGGCCTGGGGCGAGGCGGTGAACGATGCGCCCGAGGGGCGGGTACCGGATGCGGTCTTTCAACAGGCGCGGGCGCAGTTCTCCGAGAAGGAGCTGATCGAGCTTACGATGGCGGTGATCGTGATCAACGGGTATAACCGGATCAACATTGCGTTCAAGACGCCGGCGGGCGATTATAAGCCGGGGCAGTGGAAGACGGCGGGAGCGGCTTAGCCGAAAGGTCGTACCTTTAAAATAAAAAATGGGTATGAAAGCATTCCTGGGAATGGGTCTTCTCGGCGCTAATTTTGTAAAGGCAATGTTGAAGAAGGGCGACCAGGTCCAGGTCTGGAACCGGACCGCCTCGAAAGCAAGCGAACTGGAAGAATCCGGGGCCCGGGCCTTTGCGAAGGCGGCGGATGCCGTCCGCGGCGCGGACATCGTTCATCTTACGTTAAAAGACGACGCCAGTGTCGACGAAGTGCTGGCGGCTGCTGCGCCGGGGTTGAAGGCCGGTGCGATCATCATCGATCATACGACGACCTCGGTGGAGGGCGCGATCCAGCGGACGAAGGATTGGAAGCAGCGCGGTTTTTTGTATCAGCATGCGCCTGTTTTCATGGGGCCGCCCAATGCGCTCGAGAGCACGGGTACGATGTTGATCTCGGGTGACCAGGAGCTGGTGGCGCGGGTGATGCCGGAGATCTCGAAGATGACCGGCAAGGTGTTGAATTTCGGCGTGGAGGCAGGGCGCGCCGCAGGTATGAAACTTTTAGGCAATCTTTTCCTCGTTTGTTTTACTACCGGTATAGCCGATATGCTTTCGCTGGCGAAGGGGCTGCATATTCCGATCAGCGATCTGAACATGTTGTTCGACACGTGGAATCCGGGGGCGATGTTACCTGGCCGGCTGAAGCGAATGACGTCCGGTGATTACAGCAAGCCGAGCTGGGAGCTGGATATGGCGAGAAAGGATACGCGGCTTTTTCTTGAGGAGGCCAGGAAGAGCGGGGTTCCGCTCGCCGTCGTCCCCGGCGTCGCCGCCGAGATGGATCGCTGGATCGCCAGGGGTTTTGGGAAGAGCGATTGGACGGTGATCGCCAGGGACGCGGTGTCATAGGTTGGTCAACGGCGCGCGGGTGTTATTTCCGCACGGGCAGATGAGTGCGGAGCCGGTCGTCGCGCAGCCAGATACCTAACCATACCAGCAGACCGAAAACTATCGGGAACCAGAAGAAGGGGCCGGTGCGCAGGCTTTCCGCCGTAGCGCCGCCGAGCCAGGCTGTCAGCAATACGGCGCCGAGCACCGCTGTGCGTGGGATCATATAAAGAATCGTAATCACGAGCAATACGATGCCGATGGGGGTGAGGGTTGGAATGGGCCAGCCCATTTTGGCGCTTGCTTCGATGGTGTGATGTTCGCGGAAGATCTTGGTGATCGCGTCGAACAGCAGGAAAAGGATGCAGATGCAGGAGATGATCCGGCCGGTCCAGAGACGGCTTTTCGAGATGGATGCGGGGGCGGTTGCGGTGAATGTCGTTGCCATAATTCGAGTATTGAGTTGGTGATTGAAATATTTACGACACAAAAATAGTGACGCAAAATCCAAGTGGTGATACGGGAATACGACAATTGGCGGGGGTATTGCGACATTAGCCGCCGGCGGGGCGAACCTGCCGGGTGATTTGATGTCTAAATTTAAGTACTTTCGCCTCGCATTCATCCAACCAACCATGAGCAACTACACTCCTGAACAGAATTTTACAGCTTCAGGGATCGGGCTTCCACCTGCGCCGTCGCCTGTGGGCGTTTACAAGCCTTGTCTGCAAGACGGTAAGTATTTGTATGTATCCGGTCATGGACCTATCCGCGACGACACCACGCTTATTACCGGCCGGATCGGCCAGGAGCTCGATGCCGAGCAGGGCAAACTGGCGGCAAGACAGGTGGGGCTTGCGATCCTTGCCACGGTGCGTCATCATCTTGGCAGTCTCGACAAGGTCAAACGCGTGATCAAGACGCTGGGCATGGTGAACTGTACGGCGAGTTTCGACCGGCATCCTTATGTCATCAATGGCAGCAGCGAGCTGTTTGCACAGATCTGGGGGCCCGATGCGGGGGTAGGGGTGCGCAGCGCCGTCGGCATGGGATCACTTCCGAACAATATACCCGTGGAAATAGAAATGGTCTTCGAATTGAAATAGCCGGAAGATAGAAACGGTCTTCGAATTTCAATAGCTGGAAAGAAAGAAACGATCTTCGAAATTCAATAGCCGGAAGATAGAAACGGTCTTTGAACTGTATCAATATGGAATGGTATATAATTACTGATATCGAGCGGTTGGATACGCCGGCGCTGGTGGTCTATCCGGACCGGGTGAGGCAGAATATCCGGAATGCGGTGGCGATGGTCGGCGATCCGGCGCGGTTACGGCCGCATGTCAAGACACATAAGTCGCCGATGGTGACGCGGTTCCTGCTGGAGGCGGGTATCCGGCAATTCAAGTGTGCGACCATTGCGGAGGCGGAGATGCTGGCGATCGAAGGAGCGCCGGACGTGTTGTTGGCTTATCAGCCGATAGGTCCCAAGGCAGCCCGGTTGGCGGAGCTGATACGGAAGTACCCGGGGACGACCTTCTCCTGCCTGATCGATAATGAGGAGGCGGCGACGGCCATGGCCGCGGTTTTTGCGGGGGCGGATCGGGGGGCAGGAAGTGCGGTCCGGGGGACTGCGGCAGCGGGAAGCACGGTCTCGGGGGCGGCTGAGGGGCTTACGGTGCCGGTGTGGATGGATATCAATGTAGGCATGGACCGTACGGGTATCGCTCCGGGTCCGGGGGCTGAGCGGTTATGGGAGCTGTCGAACCGGTTGGAAGGCATTACGCCCGTGGGACTGCATGCCTATGACGGGCATATCCGGGATGCCGATATAGCGGTGATGACGCGGAACTGCGAGGCCGCTTTTGCCGGGGTCATGGAGCTAAGGCGGGCTTTGGGTGGCGATGCCGTGCCGCTGATTGCGGGGGGATCGCCGACGTTCCCGGTGCATGCGCGGCGGGCCGGGATTCAATGTAGTCCGGGGACCTTTGTGTATTGGGACAAGGGATATGCGGATCAGTTCCCGGGACAGCCTTTTCTGCCGGCGGCTTTGGTGGTGAGCCGGGTCATTTCGCTACGAGGGGAGAGCCGGATCTGTATCGATCTGGGCCATAAGTCGATAGCCGCCGAGAATGAGATCGGCAAGCGGGTCAGCTTTTTAAATCGCGCGGGACTGCGGCCGGTGGGGCAGAGCGAGGAGCACCTGGTGCTGGAAGCCGGGCCGGGGCATGGGATGCATACCGGGGACATATTTTATGGAATCCCCTTTCATGTTTGTCCGACCGTGGCGCTTTATGAACGGGCATACGCCATCGAGAACGGCCGGGTCGGTGAAGAATGGCGGAATACAGCGCGGGACCGCAAATTATCCGTATAACATGGCTTAACCGGAATAATGGTGGGTTCATCCCCCAAAAAGCCCGGTTCGCCGACTTTAACTATTCTTACTAAACCCGAGCAGCTAAATTGCAATTTGTTCAGTCTCATTAGGCTGTGGATAACAGTTAATTTTTTCGACCGAAAAACAATTTTGTTCGAAAACTGTTAATTTCGATAATTTTGTTCACTCATATATCGATACACTCTGCATTATTCAACTATTAAAACATCATCGAACATGGAAGTAAAAGAACCAACCGGCAGGTTAGGTATTCTTCTGCCCGGAATGGGTGCAGTGGCTACTACAATGATCGCGGGCGTGGAGGCCATCAAGAAGGGGCTGGCTCAGCCGATCGGATCACTGACCCAGATGGGCAGCATTCATTTGAACAGAAAGACAGGAAGCAATTATCCGAAGATCAAGGATTTCGTTCCCCTCGCCAATTTAGAGGACATTGTTTTTGGCGGCTGGGATGTTTATGAAGATAATGTGTATGAAGCGGCCAGCAGGGCCAAGGTGCTGGAGGCGGGTATGTTGCAGGCGTTGCGTCCCGAGTTGGAGGCTATCAAGCCGATGAAGGCTGTTTTCGACAAATCGTATATCAAGAACCTGGATGGAACGCATGTCAAGGCAGGAGCCAACAAGTATGTGCTGGCGGAAGCCGTGATGGAAGATATCGCGCAGTTCCAGGATACGCGCGGCTGCGACCGTCTCGTACTGGTATGGTGCGGCAGTACGGAGAAATATATCGAAGCTTCCGATGTCCATAAGAGCCTCAGCGCGTTCGAAAAGGGGTTGAAGGAAAATGATCCGCGGATCGCGCCGTCGATGATCTATGCTTATGCTGCCCTGCGGATGGGTATTCCGTTCCTGAATGGTGCGCCGAACCTGACCGTGGATATCCCTGCCCTGGTAGAACTGGCCAGGAAGACCGGCGCTCCCATCGGCGGCAAGGATTTCAAGACCGGTCAGACGTTGATGAAGACGATCCTGGCGCCGGGTCTGCAGGCGCGCGCCCTGGGTGTCAAAGGCTGGTTCTCGACCAATATCCTGGGTAACCGGGATGGGTATGTGCTGGACGAGCCCGATAATTTCCGGACCAAAGAGGTCTCCAAGCTGAGCGTACTCGAGGACATCCTGCGTCCTGATCTCAGTCCCGAGCTTTACAGCGACCTATATCATAAGATCCGGATCAACTATTATCCGCCGCACGGAGATAACAAAGAAAGCTGGGACAATATCGACATCTTCGGCTGGCTGGGTTATTCCATGCAGATCAAGATCAATTTCCTTTGCCGGGACAGCATTCTTGCTGCGCCGCTGGTGCTGGACCTCGCCTTGTTTGGCGATCTCGCGAAGAGAGCGGGTCTGAGCGGCTTACAGGAGTGGTTGTCGTTTTATTTCAAATCTCCGCAGACCGTACCGGGCAGCAGGGCCGAGCATGACATCTTCAAGCAATTGACGGTGTTGCAGAATGCATTGCGGCGGATGATGGGCGAGGAGTTGGTGAACCCTGAGGGTTTGACGTACGCCCAGGACGACCATACGGCAGTGGCCGAAGAAGAAATCACCGCCTAATGGGGTTGATCTATAGACTCATTTCCACCTTTCTGGGAATAGGTTATACTCCAAAGGGTGGCGGCACGGTAGCCGCTGTTGTTTGCTGTATAGCCTGGTATTTTACCTGGAGGGGTGGAAATGAGCATTTTTGGATACAGGCGCTGATCATTGTCATCATCACGGTTGTCGGCGCCTGGACCGCAGGAAAAATGGAAGCCGAATGGGGGGAGGACAGCTACAGGATTGTTATAGATGAAGTCGCGGGTATGAGTCTGACCCTGTTCGCTGTGCCGGTACGCTGGCCATATATAGTTATCGGGCTGGCCTTGTTTAGATTTTTCGATATATCTAAACCGCTGTATATCCGTAGAATGGAGCGAATTGGCGGGGGGTGGGGCGTGATGTTGGACGATATGCTTGCCGGGTTGTACGCCAACCTCCTGTTGCAAATCGTCGTATTTATTAACCTTTGGTAGTATGCACACCTTTACAAAAGCTCAGATCGCTTCTATCCTGGCTACGGGCGTGGACTTCGGGATCACCTCGGTTTTGTTTCATTTTAGCGGGGTATCGATCGTCGCGTGCGGGGCTACGGGAACCCTTTGTGGGGGTGTTACACATTTCATGGTCAGTCGCAACTGGGTGTTCAACGCGCAGGAAAGGGAGTGGGCAGCGCAGGTCAACCGTTACGTCATGGTCTGGATCGGCAATTTTTTGCTGAATGTATCCGGGCTATGGCTTTTTGCGCATTATACAGGAATCAAAGATATGTTTGCCAAGGTTATTACAGCTGTGATGGTAGCGATTTGCTACAATTACCCGCTGCAGAAAAGATTTGTTTTTAAATAACAATAGATGATAAAGACTGGAATTAGCTCAAAAGCATGGATTTTATTACTCTTGATCATGGCGGCCGCATGGAGCGGCTATGCGCAGGAGGTCACTTTGCAAGGTATTGTCAGAGATGCCGCCACCCAGGCGCCGCTCCAGAATGCCAGCATTAGCGTTAAAGGTTTGCGCGGCGGGGCGCGCAGCAAAGCCGACGGCCGTTTCCGTATCCCCGTTTCCCAGGGTGCGCATAAGGTTGTCGTCAGCATCGTCGGGTATAACCCCGTGACGATGGAACTGGATTCGGTTCCCACCGGGGAGATCGTTTTCTCTATGACCCGGCAGGCGCACGTGTTGAAAAGCGCGGTGGTGAGGAACAAGAAGCAACGTTATCGAAACAAGGGCAACCCGGCGGTGGAACTGATCCGGGAGGTCATCGACCATAAGGGCCGCAACCGGATGGAGTCCTATTCCTACGCCACCTACCAAAAATATGAGAAGCTGGTCGTTTCGGTGGACAAGGTCAACGACAAGATAACGAAGAATAAGATCTTGAAGCCGTATCACTTCCTCGTCGAGAACAGCGATACCACCAAGCTCGAGGGGCGGCGGCTGTCGCCAGTCTACCTGGAAGAAACGTATTCCGACTGTTATTACAGGCAAAGTCCCGAGAAGACCAAATCCGTCATCACCGGTAGACGGAATGTGGACTATGGCGAGCTGATCGACATGAAGGGGATCAGCATGTATCTCAATAGACTATACCAGGACTTCAATGTCTATGACAATAATATCTCTGTTTTCACCAACCTGTTTTTGAGCCCGATCGCCGAGTCGGCGCCGTCGTTCTATATGTATTTTATCGAGGACACGGTGATGGTCGACAGCCAGAAGCTGATCCGGCTGAGTTTTCGTCCGCGCAATCCTGAGGACCTGCTTTTCCGCGGGACCATGTGGATCACGCTGGATGGCAATTACGCCATTCAGAAATTGCGGTTGCTGGTGAGCAAGAGCATCAACTTCAATTTTGTCCGCGGGATGAATATCAACCAGGATTTTACGCGGCAGGCGGATGGGCGTTACCTGCTGACCAAGAGCGACGTGCTGGGAGATTTCGGCGTCAACAAATCAGGGACGGGTCTTTATGGCGAACGGGAGGTGAGCTATATAAATTTTACGACGAACAAGCCGATCCCGGACAGCGTCTTCAAGGGGCCGTCCACGGTGATGACGGACAGTGCCGAAAGCCAGAGCGACAGTTTCTGGGTAGAGCATCGCGCCGATACCCTGACGAGGTTCGAAAATAAAGTGTATGCGAATGTGGACAGCCTGAAGCATATGAAGTCTTTCCGCCGGTTGGTGGACTGGTCCACGTTTCTGCTTGCGGGGTACAAGCAGGCTGGTCCGGTGGAGATAGGGCCCGCCAGCACGTTCTATAGTTTCAACCCGGTGGAAGGTTTCCGGCTTCGGCTTGGCGGCAGGACGACCACGCATTTCAGCAACCGGTATTACACCGAAGCGTATGCGGCTTATGGATTCAAGGACCAGCGATGGAAATATTTCTTAAGCGGCACGTATTCGATCAACAATAAATCCATCTATGGGTTTCCGCAGGAGTATATCAGGGCCTCGTATCAGAAGGAGACGCAGATCCCGGGGCAGCAGCTGCAGTTCGTGCAGGAAGATAACTTTTTGTTGTCGTTCAAACGCGGGAACAACGACAAATGGACTTACAATAATAATTTCCGGATCAATTATGTCCGCGAGTTCCGCAGCCATCTGTCCTATTATTTCGGGTTCAACTGGTGGGAGCAGACGCCGGCGGGTTCGATCAGCTATGTAAAGTTCAACAATGCAGGCGTGGACACGATCCGGCAGATCACGACGACGGAGTTTTCCGGTGAGATCCGTTGGGCGCCGCACGAGCAGTTCTATATCGGGAAGCTGTACCGGGTGCCCATCGTCAACAAATACCCGATCATCGATCTGCGGGTGACCGCGGGCGTGGCGGGGATGTTCCGCGGACAGTATACGTATCAGAATATCGATCTGAACTTCTACAAGCGGTTCTACGAGTCGTTCCTGGGATATACGGATATCACGACCGATTTCGGCTATGTCATCGGTAAAGTACCTTTTCCGCTTGCCGATATCCATCATGCCAACCAGACCTATGCTTATCAGCTACAGTCTTACAACCTGATGAACTTTTTGGAGTTCGTGAGCGACCACTATGCTACGGCTTATGTCGATCATTACTTCAATGGTTTCTTTTTCAATAAGATCCCGCTCCTGAAGAAGTTGAAATGGCGGGAGGTCGTCGAGGCGAAGGTGTTGTTCGGCGGATTGCGGAGCGAGAATGATCCGAATAAGAATCCGGCGCAGGTGAAGTTCCCGTATACTAATGGCCAGCTCGAGACGTATTCGCTCAGCAAGACGCCGTATATCGAGGCCGGGTTTGCCATTGCCAATATCTTCAAGCTGATTCGGGTTGATTTTATCAAACGATTTACGTATTTGGATCATCCGGATATCGCCAAGTGGGGGATCAGGGTCCGTACCAAATTCGACTTTTAATACCTACATTTGCCACTTGTATTTAGAATGCGAGGGATATCTGACCAATGAGCACGCGTAAGAAACTACAACTTGGGATATACAAGGTGATCAACCCGCTGGTGCGGTTATTGATCCGTATGGGGTTGACGCCCAATATGGTCACCACGATCGGGTTGTTGCTTAATATCGGGGTGGCTATTATTTTTATCTGTGGCGCGGAAGAGGGCCGGCGTGGCGATCTGAGCTATGTAGGCTGGGCGGGTGCGCTGATCCTTTTTGCGGGGCTTTTCGATATGCTGGACGGGCAGGTGGCGCGGCTGGGCAATATGAGCTCGCCTTTTGGAGCGCTTTATGATTCGGTGCTGGACCGTTACAGCGAGCTGATCCTCTTTTTGGGTATCTGCTATTATCTCGTTTCGCATCACTATTTTCTGAGCAGTCTTTTTGCGTTTATCGGGCTCATCGGCAGCATGATGGTGAGTTATACGCGGGCGCGGGCGGAGGGGCTGGGTATCGAATGCAAGGACGGGCTGATGCAGCGGCCGGAGCGGGTGATCATACTCGGGGTCAGCGCGCTGGCTTGTGGCATTGCTTCGAAGTGGATGGGCGGAGACTATAAGATCTCGTGGCCGGATTCGCATTTTCCCGTTTTCGAGACGATCTCGATCTTTACCATACCGCTGACGATCATGGCGTTCTTAGCCAATTTTACGGCTATCGGTCGATTACGCGATGCGCGCCGGACGTTGGAAGAGAGGGCTAAGGCGGCGTTGAAAGACGACAAGCGGAAGGTGATGATCGTGCTTTTGCTGGCTGCTTTGTCCACGTTGCCGGGAACGGCTCAGCCGGCTATGACGGCTGCTTCGCTGGCGCCCCCGGGGACGCTGCATCCGCGGCCTTCCGTGGTCACCGATCCCGTGGATACGTTTCCCGTTCCGCCGGTGAATACCAATTCGCTTTTTTATCTTCAACGGACGCCCAATACCAATACCATTATCTGTGAGCTGAATAAAAAAGACGGCATCCTCGACAAGGACGAGCCGGTGCAGGTGTTGTGGATCCGGTATACCGAGCAGCGGCAGCGGGAGGATCTTTCCTGGCTTCAGCGGCATTTTGCATACGGGCTTAAGGAGAGGGATCTGGGGAATGGCGTGTATGAGCTGCGGTTCGTGTCTTACAAGAAGGTACCGCTTTATCTGAAGAAATGGTCCGGCGACAATAAGGAACATGTGTTTGTGGCGATCAACGGGCGCCAGGCCATTCTGAACCGGATCTATATCCGTATCGATCCGGGCGGGAGTTTCTGGTCTCCCAATGTGAAATACCTCGAGCTGAAAGGTGTCGATGTCCAGAATGGAAAAGAATTAGTCCAACGGTTAAACGTATAGTATCGATGAACACAGGCACGCCGCTCACCTGGCGGACCGCGCTTATAGCTACGGGATTGTCACTGGCGTATTTATTGCTGAGCAGCTGGCTTATCGGCTACAAGGGCGATGAGCTTTTCCTGGTGCTTCTTTTCAACAGTTTTTTTTATCTGTCCGGCGCGACGCGGCGGTTCATACTGGGGTTTACGGTCTTCATCGTATTCTGGGTCATTTTCGACTCGATGAAGGCTTTTC
>DASZOW010000213.1:0-2437 GCA_035550615.1 Puia sp. | reverse complement strand
TGGAAAATGCAGCCTCCGTTGCCGGCCTGCTCCTGACTACAGAATGCGTAATCGCCGACAAGCCGAAAAAAGAACCGGCCCCGGCTCCCGCAGCCCCGGGCATGGGCATGGACTACTAGATCCATCGACAGCAAGATCGATACCTCCGGACCGGCGCTCCTGCGCCGGTCCATTTATTGCTTATCCTAAGAAACCATTTGCTTTAATGAAAGCGCATTCTCGATCGCATACCCATGCACGTCATTATTGAAGAAGACCCATACGGTATACCCCCGCCGGCGCCAGCCCCGGCATTTGCCGGCATACTCTTCCAGCATCTTCGGGGTATACGGCGTCGCATATGTTCCATCCGGCCCATGAAACCGCAAATAGACATGCGGCGCCGTCACCAGCTCCGCGGAAGCAAACCGCCTCCCGGACTCGCCGATCACCCACCCGATGCCATATCGCTTTAGCAACGCCACGGGCTCGGCCTTCGCCCAGCTCTCATGCCGCGCCTCCAACGAGTACGAAAAATCGCCATATCGCTCACTAAGGAACTCAAAAAACTTCTCCGCCTTCTCCGCATGAAAAGCCAGCGAAGCGGGCAGCTGGATCAGCACCGGCCCCAGATGCTCCGCCACGACGCCGAACACATCGAAAAACCGGGGCACGGCCTGCTCGGGATCGTTCAGCTTCTTGGCATGGGTGATGAACCTGCTGATCTTCGGACAGAAAAAAAACGCCGGTCCCGCGCTTTTCACCCAATTTTCTACCGCAGCCTGCGAAGGCAACCGGTAAAAGCTGGCATTGATCTCGGTCACCTCGAAATGCTGCGCATAATACTGTAGCCATAATCGCTGCGGAACGGTCCTGGGATAAAAGACCTCCCGCCAGTGCGGATACACCCAACCCGACGTCCCGATATGGATCACTCCCTTCTGCATAGCTACATCATGCATCGTGGCCTTCTGCATGGCAATATCACGCCCTGATCCCATCCGCATCATGGCTGCCCCGACCCTCCGGCAGCGCCATACACCTGCCCATTGGCATAACTTCCGTCATTCGCCGCAAGCTGCACATAAATGGAAGCCAGCTCCACCGGCTGCCCCGGCCGCCCAAGCGGCGTCTGCCCGCCAAAATTCTTTAGCTTCTCCTGCGTCGCTCCCCCGCTGACCTGCAACGGCGTCCAGATCGGCCCCGGCGCCACCCCATTCACCCTGATCCCTTTCGGCCCCAGCTGCTTCGCCAGCGACTTGACATAATTCATCGTCGCGGCCTTCGTCTGCGCATAATCATACAGGTCAGGACTCGGATCATACGCCTGCTCCGACGTCGTACCGATGATCACCGATCCGGGCTGCAGATGCGGCAACGCGGCCTTGATGATCCAGAACGGCGCATAAATATTGGTCTTCATCGTCCAGTCGAACTGTTCATCGCTGATGTCGAGGATCGACTTATTGGCCTGCTGCCTGCCGGCATTGCTGACTAAAATATCCAGGCCGCCCAGTTGCCGCACGGCCTCATCCACCAGCTTCCGGCAAAACGCCGCGTCGCGCAGATCTCCCGGAATGGCAACGGCCTTACGGCCCTCGGCCTTGATCAGCTCGATCACTTCTTTTGCATCCGGCTCCTCCGTAGGATAATAGTTGATCGCTACATCGGCGCCCTCACGGGCGTAAGCGATCGCCGCCGCCCTGCCCATCCCGGAATCTCCACCAGTGATCAACGCCTTCCTGCCCTGCAACCGCCCGGAACCGCGATAGCTCTTCTCGCCATGATCCGGCCGCGGGTCCATCTTACCCGCCAGCCCCGGCCACTCCTGTGACTGGCCATTGAACGGTGGCTTCGGATACTTGGTCGTCGGATCCACCAACGGCCCCCCCGGCGATGACCCGGCCGCACCACCGCCCGCCGAAGCTCCGGCCGCCGAAACCCCATGCTCCTGGCTCATCGTCGGCGCCGCAAACCCCCGCCCCACACTCATCACCGCCAGCCCGGCGCCCAACCCGCTGATCGCGGCCCGCCTGCTCATCTTCTCTATTGACATAATATTAAAATTTACAACCACGGATCTAGGACCACCTTGACGCAATTGTCCTCTTTTTTCTGGAAGATGGAATACGCATGCTCGATCTGCGTCAACGGTAACCGGTGGGTGATGATATCGTTCAACCGCACCTTGCCCTCCGCCACATATGACAACAATGTATCCACATACTTATGCGCCGGCGCCTGCCCACACCTGATCGTCACGTTTTTATCGAATAGCTGCCCTAACGGGAAATTATCGTACGTGGTTCCATATACGCCCAGGATCGAAACAATCCCTCCCCGCCGCACCGCGCTGACACAAGCCTTGACCACCTTGATAGAACCTTTCTCCATATCCAGCACGGCCTTCGCCTTTTCCACCATGGACCGGCTCGGCTCCATACCCACCGCATCGATA
>DASZOW010000212.1:0-10659 GCA_035550615.1 Puia sp. | reverse complement strand
TTTATAAAAGCCGGTAATCCGGAAACCGCTCCGCTGACATCCGCAACGGGCGTATAAACAGGCGTGCCTGAACCATAGGTTGCCGAGCCATTGTAAGGGTAAAAGATATGAATGCTCCACACGTTGCTGAAGCCGGCCTTTTGTCCATATACGGAGGGGTCGCATATCATCCAACGGCGAATGTCAAAATAGCGCAGTTCTTCGAACGCCAATTCTATTTTCCGCTCATGCTGCAGGTTTGCCATGTTGGCCGTGGTGAGATTGGGCATGCCTGCTCTTGTCCTTATCATGTTTATATAGGTTGTCGCCGTTGCTGCGTCATTCAGGCCTAAACAGGCTTCGGCATAATTCAGCAAGACTTCCGTATAGCGTATATAACGCCAGGGTGTGGACTGCAGCACCTTCAAGGGATCGATGCTGGGGTCGCTCCATTTTCTCAAATAATAGCCCGTCGGTGACCAGTTCCAGATATTGGCGCCGGTAGGGGGATTGTGCGTATCGAAGCCGCCCACTTCGTACTGAATATCGTCCGTAGTAGGATTGGCGGCGGAGACGTTTTGATATCCTGTCTGGACCTTGCCGGTGGGTTCATGCGGTAAGATGTCCGATGTCCGCTGGCGCCAGGTAGCGCCATCGTATAGCACCGTGGCGTAAAAGCGGGGGTCGCGGTCCTGGTAGGGGGCTGCGGCTTCGGCCGGATTGCTCCAGCTAAAGGCAGTTCCGTCTTTCATCTCATACTCGTCGACAAACTGTTGGGTGGGTGCATCTACACCCCAGCCCCAAAAGCCATTGGGGTTATGGAACAGCCCGGGGCCGTAAGTTTTTCCGTAATCATTCCAGTTGGCCACCGTATTGGTGGAGAAATATTTTACAAAGATATCCTCCGGCGTACTCATTTGAATAAAGAGGTTGCCGTAATTCGTTGCCGCCTCGGTTTGAGATGCCGGGTTCGGCATGTATAGGGAATATTGTCCCAGGTTGATGACCGCGAGCGCCGCGGCTTTTGCTTTTTGCCAGCGGGTTTGCCTGTCGGCAGCGGAAAAGGTGGCGTACCGTACCAGCTCGGGGTGTGAATAGCTTGCAAAGGGATCCGGCACCGTGCCGTTGCCACCATTGTACAGATCGCTGGCTGCGAATAGCAAGACCCTTGATTTTAGGGCGAGCGCCGCGCCTTTGGTGGCCCTGCCCACCTGTGCTTGTTGTAAGGGAAGGTATTGGGCTGCGCTGTCGCATTGGTCCGAGATAAACTGGATACAATCGGCGTAAGTGTTTCTCGGAACGTTGAAGCTGTCTGTCAGCGAATACGCTTTTGTGATCAGGGGCACGCCACCATAAAACGACACCAGGTTCTGGTACAAATAAGCCCGCTGGAAAAATACTTCTCCCATCAGCTGGTGTTTGGTAGCCGTGTCGATAGGCGATGAGTTGATCCGCGAAAAGAACAGGTTGGTAGCCCTGATAAATGAATATTCATTGGACCAGGTAAAATGCAGCAATTCGGGGCAACTGCTGCCGCTGGCAAACGGTCCGAGGTTGCTGGGGGTTATCTGGCTCAACATGGCCATTTGCTGTCCTGCCCAGGTACATGCCTGTGTAAGCGCTTCATCGGTAAGCGAAGCGAGCATCGACCAGTCGAAGCCATGCGGCAATCCCTGGTAGATGTTATTGACGTAAGCTGTCAATAGTCCGGGGTCTGTGGAATTGAAGACAGCATCGTCTGAAACCGCGCTGACGGGTGTCTGGTCGAGGATCTTCTTATTACATGAGATCCCGAGGCCCGTTAGAATAGCTGTAAATAAGACGGTATATAGAATGTGTTTCATGTGTATTTGTTTTAAAATGTCAAGGTCAAGCCCATCGAAACAACGCGGGACAGCGGATAGTTGCCGCCGGAGATGTTCGGTATGGCGTTTTTCAGATCGGAGGGAGCGGTACTTGCCCCTGCTTCCGGATCGAAGTCTTTGAGACCGGGGCACCAGGTCAGGAGGTTTTGTCCGCTGAGATACACACGTACATATTTAATACCCGTTTTCTGAAGATGGTTTGCGTCGATGGTGTAGCCGAGCTGGAATGTTTTTAGGCGTACATAGTCGGTTTTGTGCAGGAAAAAGGTGTTCCCGGTGTTATCCCAATAGTAATTGCCGCGGTTGGGTGTTCTTGGGATATTGCCATTGGGATTGGTAGGGGACCAGCGGCCGTCGAGCAGACTTTGACGGAAGTTGGTGAATGTGCCGCCGTCCGAGTTGACATACGTCACGGCGCCCGTGGCTCCCTGGAGCAACATCGACAGGTCGAAATTCTTATAGCTCAGATTAATATACGATCCGAAGGTAAACGTAGGAATACTGCTTTTGTAAATTCTTGTTTGTTGCCGCGAATCCATGGTGTCGTTTTTTGCAACGTCCACATACCTGATGTCGCCGGGCGCGGGGGGAGTGCTGAGGCCCCAGGATTTGAAGGAGCCGGCATAGTCCGCCGAGTCTTTGGAGTTGTGGATCACACCGTCGGCTACGTAGTATAATCCCGAGCCCATGGGATGTCCGGTGGTGCGCTGCCATGCCGGAGCGCCGGGCGCTTCGCCCCATTGGAGCACTTTGTTTTGGGCATAGCCCCCATTGAACGAGACAGTGTAGTTGAATTTACTTCTCGCGGCGTTAGTGCTATAAGCGATGGAGAAATCAAAACCCTGGTTTTGCGATTTGCCGTAGTTTACGCTTGGCAGGGACAGGCCTGCCGAGGCGGGCACGGTAGCGTTCTGGGGCCACAGGATATTGCTCCGTTTATAGTAGAAGTAATCCGCTTCGACCGTCAGCTTGTTGTCGAGGAAATTAGCATTAAAGCCGACATCGCTTTGGTTGGCGACCTCCCAGGTGATGTTCGGGTTAGCGATGACGCTTTCATAGACCGTCTGCAGCTCGCTGAGCGCGCTTGCGGCGTCGACGACAAAGGGATAATATTGTCCGGTGGTATTATAATAGCTGCTTCCGAAGAGGTATGAGGTCAGGTATTGAAAGTCGGCTACCCTGTCGTTCCCCGTTTGTCCCCATGAAGCCCTCAGTTTGAAATAGTCGATAAATCTGACGTTGTCTTTCCAGAATTTTTCTTCGGAGGCTACCCAGCCTGCCGAGACGCCGGGGAAGAAGCCGAATCTGTGATCGGGAGCGAAGATATAGGAGCCGTCATATCTGCCGACGAATTCTATGAGGTATTTGTTGGCAAAGCTGTAATTGGCCCTTCCGAAATAGCTCAGCCTGGCATTGACGGTGCCTGTGCCCCCGGTGGCCTGGTTGGCGGTGGCGCCGGCAAACATTTCCTGGACGGCGGTGGAAGCAAACAGATCCCTGTAGGCATTGAAGCTTTCCATATTGCCGTTCGAAGTTTGGGCGCCGATCATCAGTTTCAGGTTGTGGTTATCGCCGAGTCTTGTTTGATAATTCAATAATCCGTAGGCCAGCTTGGAAAATGTATTTTGATACGATTCATATAAGGTAGGGGAGTTGTTCGCGCCGGCGCCGAAGACGTTGGAGGTAAGAGCAGGTTGTCCGTGGGCATCGACGGTAGTTCCGTCCCAGGAATACAATCGCCATGGTTCGGTGAAGTTCTTGTCGAAATCAAAGTCCTGATCGTAGGACACGTTTCCGTTAAAGGTCAGGCCTTTTATCCAGGGGATGTTGACATCCACCCTTAAATTCGAGTTCAGGACATAGGTTTTGTCGTTGTTGGAACCGGTGGCGCCGGTTGAGATGACAACAGGGTTTTCGCCATGTTCCCGGGCCGGGCCGGGGTCACCATTGGGCCACCAGGCGACGGAGGTCGGGTAGGCCGATACCAGGTCGTTAAAGATGGTGCCTGCCGATTTTTGAGGGAAATGCCGGTCCTCGAGGCGGCCGCTCAAGTCCACGGCTACCCGGATATCCTTACCTATTTTGCCATCGACGTTGGAGGTAAATCCATATTGATTGTAATATGTGGCGCTGTTTTTATATTCGCCGTCCTGGTGTTTGTAGTCGAGGGAGACAAAATATCTCATGGACTCCGTTCCGCCGGAAAGAGAGAGGTTGGCATTGTCCTGGATGGATCTCGGTTTCAGGACCGTTTTGAACCAATCCGTATTCGGGTAGCGCAGAGGGTCGGAGCCGTCTTTGAATTTCTGAATTTGAGCGGGCGTATAGGTTTGATTCAATCCGCCGGAGGGGTTGTTGTAATAGGCGATCTCGTTGAGTGCGGTGGCGTAGAGCGGGGCGTCTGCCATTTTCGGCAGTTTTGTCGGCTGGTTGTAGCCATAATTGCCATTGAATGTAAGTTCGGGCGGGCCTGATCTGCCTCGTTTTGTTGTCACCAGGATGACGCCGTTGGCGGCTCTTGAACCATAGATAGCTGCGGAGGCGTCTTTGAGTACCGAGATACTTTCGATGCTATAGGGGTCGATCCTTTCCAGGCTTCTATCCGGTACGCCGTCGATCACTACCAGGACGCTGTTATCGTTGAAGGTGTTGCTGCCGCGGATGCGCAGGTTCGTACCGTCGTAGCCAGGTTCGCTGCTGCTGGTAACGGCGACGAGGCCGGGCAGTCTTCCCGATAGGCCGTTGGTGACGTTTACTACCGAGGCTTCGGTTATCTCTTTCGATTTGATGGAGCTGACTGCACCTGTCAGGGTCGCTTTTTTTGCGGTTCCGTAGCCGACTACCACGACATCGTCCAGCTGTTTGTTTGCCGGGTCAAGGCCGATGACGACGTTGTCGCCATGCGGGGTTATTTGAGCGGTATTGTAGCCAACGCTGGAAACCGATAAAACCACTTTTGAAAGCGAGGAGGGGACCTGGATACTGAACGTCCCTTGCGCGTCGGCCGAGGCGCCGATCTTTGAGTTGAGTACTTTAATGGTGGCTTTGGGGATTGGTTCCCCCGTTTTCGAGTCCGTGACCGTGCCGGTGATCGTCCTGGATTGGGCTGATGCGGCGTTGTTTAATAATGCCAGGGAACATACTAAAAGCAGTAGTTTGATTTTTGTCATACAGCATGTTATAAGATGTTAAGAAACAGTCAGTTTGGAGTTTTGGGAGTGGGAGGGGGCGTCAATTGGGCTTTTGCATATGGCAGTTATTTATTGTTAAATAATTGCAAATATGCTGAGGAACCCCGCCTGGTATGGGGGGACAAAATGATAAAATAGGGGGGTAATTCTGAAATGGGGGAGGGTTTTAACCCTTAGGCCGCAGGAAGTTAGCGGGATTTGGCGGGTTAATGCGGGAATTGCCGGGATTTGGCGGAGGTGGGTTGGGCGGTCGCCGGAATTCGACGCAGGCGGGATTTTAATGGGATTTGAGGATGCGGGTTTTTGGTCGGATTCGAGGAAGGCGGGAAGGTAGCGGGATTTATTGCAGGAATTTTCCTTCGGGCGTGAACAGCAGGTCTTTGCCTTTGATCTCCACTTCGAGGGTATGCCGGCCTGTGGCGTCGATGCGTTTCCCGGCCTCCCGGATCGGGGTGTGATAGTGGGTTTTTACGTAACCGGCGATGGAGGCGGGAAGGTCTTTTACGGGCATGGCGTCTACTTCTTCGACGAAGCTGCCGGCCGGGCTAAATTGGACGGAGTGATCTTCGCCTGACCGGCCGCCCCAGTTGGCTTCGAAATTACCGTTTTCTTTTTCCCAGGTGACCCGGGTTGCCTGCGGATATTTTTGCAGGAGGGCGTGGCGGACGGGCTGGGGAACGTCTTTGGTCTTTATGTCCTGGGCATAGGTGTCCTGCGTATAGGCGACGGCGATCAACATTGGGATAACGAGGAATGCTTTCATGGTTGGTGGTTTTGGTAAAGCTAGAGGCCGATTTTGGAGAAATATGGGGTATAGTTGGGGTGAAAAATAGTATCAGAAATGCAAATAATTGTGGAATAGGTCCGGAAAAGGAACGATTAGCTTTGGCGATCATAATTTTGTATGGAAGCTAAATACAAGGGATCGCCCATATTGGTCATAGCGAACGGAAAACTGGCAAGCAGCGTCACCGTTTGTTTGTTACTCGCAGGGCACGCGGTTACGTTGATGACGGAGGATAAGGAGGAGGCAGTCGATGGCGTCAATCGGCATTTTGCCCAGCTGTCGGGGCTTAGAGGGGAAGGTTTGCCGGGGGTTAATGGGAAGGGGCCTATGCCGGAGATGCTCGAAATAGAGGGGTTTTTGGATCGGAAGGCTGCGGGCCACAAGATTGGGATAGCGATCACGGGAGAAGATGTGGATGAAAAGAAGGCAAGGATACAACAGCTGGAAAAGCTACTTTTCCCGGGGTCGATAATCGCCATCAATACCGAGAGCATTCCCCTCAGCTTGTTGCAGGAAAGCTGTGAACACCCCGAACGGCTGATCGGGCTCAATTGGGTCGAGCCCGCGCACACCACTTTTTTTCTTGAAATAGTCACCAATGCCGGCACGAAGAAAAAGCTCGTCGATAACCTGTATGAGCTTGCAAAGGCGCATTGGAACAAAGACCCCTATTGTGTTTCCAAGGATGTCGGCATCCGCGCCAAAATGCTGAGCGGGATGATCAGAGAAGCTTTTTTCCTGGTTCAAAACGGTTATGCGACCATCGAAGACATCGACAGAGCTTGCCGGAACGACGCGGGATACTATCTTCCCTTTGCGGGGAATTTCAGGTATATGGACCTGATGGGGACATACGCTTACGGATTGGTGATGAAAGATCTGAACCGGGAATTATCAAAAGAAGACCATGTTCCCCCGTTCTTCGAAAAGATAATGGAACAAGGGGGGCTGGGAATGCAGAACAACAAAGGCTTCTATCATTATGAACCGGGCGATGCGGAACGATGGAATGAGCTATTCAGCATGTTCAGCTACCAGATCCAACAGATCATAGAGAAGAACCCATTCAACCAGTTGCAAAAGCCAACCGGTAATTACCACGTCTGATACTATAATGTATGAAGCGACCATTGATCGTCGACGGGCATCTCGATCTTGCGATGAATGCCATCGAATGGAACAGAGATCTTACCCGCCCCCTCGCCGAGATCCGGCAAAGAGAGATGAACATGAAGGATAAGCCCGACCGGGGTAAAGGGACGGTATGTTTGCCCGAGCTGCGGAAGGGCAGAGTAGGGCTGGTCGTCGCTACGCAACTGGCGCGTTATACACCACCGGGCAGCGGCTTCGCCGGCTGGAATTCACCGCAGCAGGCCTGGGCCATGACGCAGGCGCAATTGTGCTGGTACCGCGAGATGGAAAAGATGGGCGAAATGGTTCCCATCACCAATATCGAACAACTGGATCGCCATTTGGCGTTGTGGGAGAACAGCGCGGTCGAAGACGAACAAAAACCCATTGGTTATATCCTTAGCCTCGAGGGCGCCGACTCAATGGTGGATATCAGTTACCTCCACACCGCTCACGCATACGGATTACGCGTCATCGGCCTGAGTCACTTCGGTCCGGGCCGGTATGCTCCCGGTACAAAGATGGAAGGCCCTTTAACGGCCGTGGGTATCCAGCTGTTAAAAGAAATGGAACCGCTGAACATGATCCTGGACGTAACACATCTCACGGACGAAGGCTTTTTGCAGGCGATGGATCTGTACCACGGACCCATCTGGGCCAGCCATCATAATATAAGAAAGATCGTCCCCAACCAACGACAACTGACGGACGAACAAATAAAGCTGCTCATCCAACGAGGCGCCGTCATCGGCGGCATGCTGGATTGCTGGGCGATGGATCAGCGATTTATCGACACCGTCTCCGATCCCTGGCAGTTGGATATCCGGCTGGAAAATCTCGTGGACCACTGGGATCATATCTGCCAGCTGGCGGGAAACAGCCATCATATAGCTATCGGGAGCGACCTGGACGGCATATTCGGAACGGAGCAGGCGCCATGGGATATGAATAGCATCGCCGATCTTCAAAAATACCAAGAGATACTAGCACGACGCGGATATACACAAGAGGATATCGAAAACATATTTTATAAAAACTGGATCGGGTTCGTGCGCAACGCGTGGAGTGAAGGATAATATCAAAATTGCAACGAATAGTATTATAGCCGTGAATCAAGTTGAATTAATTTCGAAAAATTAAAGGCATCTGATAGCCAAATTGCTTGCGATGAAAATAAAAGTAGCATTTGTTTTGTGTTTGCTTCCGTTCCTTGCCATTGCCCAAAGCAAACCACTGCCCATCTATAAAGATCCGTCGGCGCCGGTGGAGTCCAGGGTCAAAGATCTTCTTCACCGAATGACGTTGCACGAGAAGATCGCACAAATGGAGGATCTATCCTATAGCGATATCTATACCGGGGATTCACTCGATGAACAAAAAATGAAAAAATTCCTCGGGGGAGTGAGCAGGGGTTGTATGGAAGGCATGGGTCTGACGGCCGAGCATTATGCCGGGGATGTCAACCGGGTGCAAAGATATCTCGTAGAGAAAACGCGTCTGGGTATCCCGATGCTGGCGACATCCGAGGCGCTGCATGGATGTGTGCATGGCGGAGCAACGGTATACCCGCAGGCCATTGCCCTTGGCAGTACGTTCAATCCTGTCCTTGTCAATGAGATGACCAGGACCATCAGCCAGGAATTAAAAGCGCAGGGCATCGACCAGGTGCTCTCGCCCGATCTCGATCTTGCGCGGGAGCTGAGATGGGGGAGGGTAGAAGAAACGTACGGGGAGGACCCTTATCTCGTCGGGCGGATGGGCGTCGCTTATGTAAAGGGGTTTGGCGAAAACAATATTATTTGTACGCTGAAACATTTTGCGGCGCATGGAAGCCCCAGGGCCGGATTGAATCTTGCTTCCGTCGCCGGAGGGGAGAGGGAGCTCCGCTCGATCTATCTGCCGCCGTTCGAGGCAGTGATCAAAGAAGCGCATCCGCTGAGCGTCATGAATGCGTATAGCGCCTACGATGGTATCCCGATGGCGGCATCGCATCATGTGCTGACGGATATCCTTCGTGATGAGTTCGGTTTTAAAGGCTATGTTTATTCAGACTGGGGCGCCGTCGAAATGCTTTACAGCTTTCAGCATACGGCTGCGGATGCCGCGGACGCCGCTCTGCAGGCAGTAAAGGCGGGTTTGGACATGGAGATATGGAGCGATTGTTTTGAAAAGCTCGATAGCCTGGTAAACAGCGGCGCGTTGCCGGTCCGGTATATCGATTCCGCCGTTTCAAGGATACTGAGAGCGAAGTTCAGCATCGGATTATTTGAACATCCCTATGGCGACTGGGCGGGCGGGAAAAAGATGCATACACCCGCATCCGTACAATTAGCCCTGAATATAGCGCGGGAGTCGATCGTCTTACTAAAGAATGAAGGCCGGCTCCTGCCGTTCAGGGATAACATAAAGACCCTGGCGGTTATCGGCCCGAATGCCGACAAGGTGCAGTTCGGCGACTACAGCTGGACCAATGACAACAAATATGGCGTAACGCCGCTACAGGGCATACAGGCGCTTGCCGGCGACAGGGTTCATCTGAATTATGCAAAGGGGTGTGACACCTGGTCCCAAAACAAGGACGGGATTGCCGGAGCCGTGGCGGCGGCCTCGAAGAGTGATGCCGCGGTGGTCTTTGTCGGATCGTCCAGCGCATCGCCGGGGTATCCACACCCGGATGCCACCAGTGGGGAAGGCTATGATCTTACCGATATTTCGCTCCCCGGGGTGCAGGAAGAATTGATAAAAGCCGTCGTGGCCACGGGGAAACCTGTAGTCGTAGTATTGGTTACCGGGAAGCCGTTTGCCGTTCCCTGGGTCAAGCAGCATGTGCCGGCGATCCTGACACAGTTCTATCCCGGTGAACAGGGGGGCAATGCCATTGCAGAGGTCCTCTTTGGCAAGACGAACCCATCCGGGAAGCTCGATGTCTCGTTCCCCCAGAGCACGGGTCATCTGCCTGTATTCTATAATCATTATCCAAGCGATGAAGGATATTATAAAAAGAGAGGATCGATAGATTCCCCCGGCAAGGATTATGTCTTTTCGAGCCCGGACCCGCTGTGGGCATTCGGCACGGGGTTGAGCTATACCACCTTCCAGTACCAATCGATGAACGTATCGAAAGAGGTCTATACTGCGGGCGAGACCTGTCATATCGATGTGACCGTAAAGAACAGTGGCGCGGTAGATGGAAAAGAAGTGGTCCAGCTGTATGTGACAGACAAGGTGAGCTCGGTGCTGACGCCTGTCCGGCAGCTGCGGCGGTTTCAAAAAGTATTCATCAAGGCCGGCGAATCCGTCACAGTCCGGTTCGATCTGCCGATAGCCGAACTCGCCTTGTACAATGCCGAGATGAAGAAAGTGGTCGAGCCGGGAGAATTCGAATTGCAGGTGGGCACGGCTTCGGACCAGATCAGGTTGATAAAAACGATTCGGGTAAAATAATTAAATGCGCCTTATGATAAAAAGACGATTTGCTTGCTTGTGTTCGCTTCTTTTTATGGTTTTCATTGGTTTTAGTCAGGAGAGGGGGGAGTCCGCCTTTGACCCGGAGGCCTTCCAGATCCTGCAGGATTTTCATCACAACAAGATCGCCAATCAGCAAAAAGGGTTAAGGGGTATGGCGGAATGTCATTTCACCGTAGCCAACTGCGCCGATCCGCAGGATTATGCCTTGTGCGAGAAACTCGGACTCGCGGTGGTCGTT
>DASZOW010000211.1:0-6661 GCA_035550615.1 Puia sp. | reverse complement strand
CGATCTTATCGTTCAGATTATTGACCAGCCGGATGGAAGCCGTGGTATCAGGCACCGGCGCAAAGGGTATCCTCGACGCAAACTTTTGTTGGATGATGACGGTATCCCGGACGTTGATGCTGTCCAGCGCCTGCATCTCTTCGTCGCCATCCTTGACATAATGAATGGATTTGACCAGCCAGCAGGGACCGAAGGCGCCGGGGTTCAGTCGCGCCACCGGCTGGCCCGTCCGTTGATCCTGCTGGATGAAATATTTTGTATTCAGCATGTCATAGACCTGCATATTGCCCTTGCTCAGCTGGTGGTCGATGAGATCCTGGTAGAGGCCCAGCTTTGCCGGAGAATAACCGCCGACGGAATTATGGAAATAGGACGCGCGGGCATTTTGCCACGGCGGCTGTTGCGAGCTTTCGTCCACGACGCGGAAGTTCTTATCGGGATCGCTGTTGATCTGCTGATCCGCGGGCGTAGCATTCAGGCTCGACTGGAAATCTGCGGGATCGAGAAAGCTGTCCTGGTTCAGATAACGGGCGCTGACGGCCAGCAGATCATAAGTGCTGAGCAGACCGAGACCGGCCAGCAGGATCACCGGTTTTATTTTCTTGCGGATGAAGAGACCCAACAAGCCTCCGGACAGGCCGATCAGGATAATGGTTCGCAGCAGGTCGGAACCTGCCAGGGATTGCCGGTCCTGTTCGAGCGCCCGCATCAACCCATTGGCGGTGCCCATCGCCTGGGACTGGGCATCCGGACCTGCCTGGTGGGCCTGCGATAGCTGCTGCATCTTGATCTGGACAAACCGGTCCTTGAGCTCGCCGTCGTTCTTGCCCTGGTAGCTGGCGGTGAAATAAAAGCCGATCAGCACTACCAGCAGACCGCCGGTGACATAAGCCGCGGACAGGAATTTCTTCCAGAGCACAGCGGCGTCTTCGGTGCTTGTCAGCAGACGATCCAGCCCAAGCGCCACGAGGACCGGGGCCGCAAGCTGGGGCATGAACAATGCCGTGGAAGGCGAACGAAATTTATTATAAAAGGGAAAATGATCGAATAAGAAATAGTTCAGTGACGAGAAATTCTTTCCCCACGCCAGTACGATGCCGACTACGATCGTCGAAAGCAGCCACCATTTTGGCCAGCCCTTGAGCATGACCAATGCGAAGATGCAGAGAAAACAAATGACCGCGCCGATGTATACCGTCCCTTCCGTAAAGGGCTGCGCCCCCCAGTACGCATAACCGTTGGCAAACTGCACGCCCGTATCTTCCGGTACGTTGAGGTCCTGCGCCATCTTATCGGCTAATTTGGAATTGTCACCGATCTCGTTCCTGGCCCCCGCGCCGCCTCCATAAAGATCCGGTACGGCCAGCGTCAGCGTTTCTCCGATGCCATAGCTCCAGTCGAACGCATAATCCTTGCTCAGGCCGTTCTTGCCCATGTCTTTGTTGGTCTCTTTGGTCAGCTCGGTACGGCCGCCACGCATCGTCTCCTTGGTATATTCCTGCAGCGGCAGGTTGGCATGAAGACTGGTACCGAAGCCGATACCCGTGGCTATGGCCGCGAGACCGATTCCGAGACCCATTTCCTTATACTTGCCTTCCCGGATGCTGAAAATGACGTAGAAAAGCGTCAACAGCCCCATGCTGAGAAGGGTATAATAGACGATCTGCAGGTGGGCGGTTCCAAGTTGCGCGGCAAAAAAGAAAGCCAGTAAACCTGTACCCCATAGATATTGACGGCGGAACAGCAATAGTAAACCGGCGATGACACCCGGCGCCAGGGCGATAGCCTGCATTTTGGTCACATGCCCCGTGACGATGATCACCGGATCGTAGGAAGCATAGGCGTACGCCAGCGAAGCCATAATGCCCACCCAGGGGTTGATCCGCAAGACCATCATCAGGATATAGAAACAGATACAAGCCAGAAAGAAATAGCTGATCGGCTCGGGCAGACCGAGCCGCAGGATATCCGCCAGATAACCGGAACTGATCGACGGCCCATCCATAGAAATGGTATACGCCGGCATGCCGCTGAAAGCGCTTTCCGTCCATAACGGAAAATGTCCATACTTGTCTTTGAACTCACGCGACTGTTGTGCCATGGCCTTCCATTGTTCGACATCGGATTGCCCCACGACCTTGCCGTCCAGCGCAGGCCGGCAATAGACAACGGCAATGACGAGAAAGACACCGATAGCGATCAGGTGAGGAAGCGCTTTTTTCAATACAGCATTCATATACAGAGCAGTGATTATTCCCGGCAAAATAATGGTATTTTAATGGTATTTTGCCCGGAAATACAGATTTTTGGTTAAATATGCAGCTACTACGTTTTCTCTCCCGGCTGGCATTCATTTGTAATATTTGTTTTCTCGTGGCATCCGCATTACGATATCTGCCTGCGCTGCCCGACAATGAGCTGACCTCGGATATCATTGTCCTCGGTTATATCGTCGCCATCCTGGTGAACTTGTTCGTGAACCTGATCGTTGTTATCCTGTTCCTGCTTCGGCGGGTATGGGCCGCAGGTGTTGCGCACTGGCTGCTGATCGTTAACTTTGTTTTCTTTATCGTACAAATCCTATTGTTTTACCATTTCAATCATTTCCTGCAGTGATCAATCTCATACTCAAGGACCGGCCTACCAAACTATTCCTGGGTTTTACCGCTTTTTTCTGTTGCAATGCCCTGATCGCCGAGGCGATCGGCACCAAGCTGTTCTCGCTCGAGAAGCTCTTTGGCGCACATGCCGTTAATTTTACCCTTTTCGGGCAGAGCGGACTGTCGTTTACCCTGACCTGCGGGGTATTGTTATGGCCGCTCGAATTCGTGATCACCGATATCGTCAATGAATTTTACGGGCCAAGGGCCGTTCGCCGGATATCCTACACCGCCGTGATCCTCATCGCTTATGCTTTCCTGATGTATTTCCTGGCTATTCACATCCCACCCGCAGATGCCTGGATCGCCAGCAGCAGCAAACAGGGCGTCCCCAATATCCAGAACGCCTTTAGTGCGATCTTCGGCCAGAACAACATGATCATCGTCGGCTCGCTGGTCGCATTCCTGGTCAGCCAGGTCGTGGATGTCTCCGTATTTCATCAGATCAAGAAAAGAACGGGAAATAAACACCTTTGGCTGCGGGCCACGGGCTCGACCCTCGTCTCGCAACTCGTCGACAGCTATATCGTGCTGTTCATCGCCTTTAGCCAATATTTTACCTGGCAGCAGATCCTGGCGATAGGCCTGATGAATTATATCTATAAATTCAGCGTAGCCATCCTGCTGACCCCGCTGATCTATCTGGTGGAAGGCCGCATCGAAAGATATGTCGGACACGAAACGGCCCATAAAATGAAACAGGCGGCCATGGGCGTCAATGAGCCGGAAGGGGTGATCCCGACGGCCGGCTAAGGAACCTGCGCTTCCATGATATAATCGTTCATGAAATAATTGTTGCCGATAGGTACGTCCTCTTCTCCTACAACGGTAAACCCGAGACGTTCATAGAACTGTCTTGCCTTGTTGAAGCGGTTCACATTCAGCCGGAGCTTTTTACCGCCGGCGGGACCGATATCGGTAAAGATATATTGCAGCAGCGTTCTCCCAAGACCCTTTCCCTGTTGCCCGGGGAGGACATAGAGCTTGTGGAGCTTGAAGATGCCCTTGTCTTTGGTCGTACTCCACGCGGCAAAACCGATAGCTTCCTCTCCTTGTTCGAGGATCACGAACTTGTGATGGTCGTCGAGCATCTGCCGGCGCAGCGAGACAGGACTATAAAACAGCTTCAGCATGTATTCCAATTGTTCCGCAGACAGGATCGACCCGTATGTAGGGGGCCAGATCTGCTGGGCTAAAAAACCGATGGTATTGATGTCATCCAGGTCGGCCGGTCTGATCGATAACGATTCATCTATCATTTTCACGTCAGGTATTTTATGTGTTGTCGGTTTCTTCCCCCCGGCGGCGCTGGTGCTGCCGGAGCGCGCTCATGGCCAGTCTTACCGCTATATAGAAGGTGGCAAACGCCCCAAAGGAAAGCATGCCTGTCGAAAGGTACTGTGTGGCTTCATGGCTTTGTTGCAGGAAAAGGAAGAAATCGAAGCTGCCATGGAATAGCACCGCAACGCTCAGACCTTTCAGCAGCAACCCCAGCGAATGCTTTTTCGCAAACTTCGCACTACCTACAGGATAGCCCATCAGGATGGCAAAGGAGGCATGGGCCGGGATAGCCAGGAAAAATCGCGAAACACCCGTCTCCAGCCCGAACTGGCGTACATATTCGATGTTCTCCACCGTTGCAAATCCCATCCCGATCATCACGCCATAAATGACACCGTCGAATGGCTCCCGAAAGACCTCTTTGGGATAAGCATAGAACCGTAAGACCAGGAATTTGCAGCCCTCCTCGCTTAGCGCCACTACCCCGAAGGCATACCAAAGATAAGACAGAATGGAATGATGCCAGGGGTCATTGCGGACGTCATCCGCCAGCAGCTGTATGACCAGCGCCGGCACGGTGGCTGCTGCGCCGAGCAGGAAGGCGCCCACGAGATAACGCATCGATGCCTTTCCCAATCGCTGCAGGGAATAGATGAACAGACAGACAGCAACGCCGGGGGCGATAGCCAGGGCTATGAGTAACATCCCTTAAAAATAGGGGAAATATCAATCGCTTGTTGCGGACCCGGATGCGGGTGGCGAAGGAGCCCCTGGTGCCGCATCCTGGAAGAAATAGATCGCCCCATCCTCGAAATGCAGCTCGCTGACCAGCCGTCTGCGGCTACGTATATAGTCGATGTCGATGAGATCCTTGTTGACGGCATCGTCGAACCAGATCACGGTAAAATGATCGTTCTTCATCATATAGCGGATATCTTCCGGGTTGTCCTTATGGGGGATCAGCTCGGCCCGTAATCCGCCGCCGAGGAACCAAAGCCCTTCAAAGGCATCGGAATAGATAGTACCCGCCCTTTGCAGCGAATCGCGATGCGCCCGGACATAGGCCATCGTCTCGGAATCGCGCCAGGTATTCTCGGTATAGCCGGGGATGCCGGCATAGTGGATCCCTTCCCAGTTCTCCTTCCAGGTTTGCCATTCCCCTTGCAGGAAACAGCCGGCCGCCACCAGTGAAAGCCCCACCGCAAGTGGCCGCCACCGGACGGCACATCGTTTTATGGCCGCGGGTATCCAGATGGTGCTTCCCCATAACCAGGGCAGGAAAAGCGGCGAGAGCAGGCGGCTGTCCAGCGTCTGAAAACGGGATACCGTTGCCGTATAGAGGATAAACATCGTGTACATGACGAAATAGCTCAGCGCGATGGTGTCGTATGAAAAAAAACCTGTCCTCTTCACCAACCGGTAGACGAAGATGCCCGTAATCAGTAAAATAAAGAATATCCCTGCCGCCGAAGCCACGCCATAGCGTTCACCGAGGAACGGCAGCCAGTCGCAGAGTACGCTGCCGAAGTTGAAGATGTTGGTGCTTAACGACGTCAGCCCTTTCTCGCGGTAACCGGCCAGCGTTTCGGTGAGTTGATAGTTTCGGTACAGGTTCAGTGCCAGGAAGGACAACGACACGGCACTGTAGAGCGCTATATGACCGAGCTTTTTCCAGCCCCAGCGAAGCCGGCCATCGCAGAGCATGAGCAGCCCGCCGAGACCAGCGATACTGACGCCTGCATAACGGGTCACACAGGACAGACCGGCTATGATCCCTATGAACAGCAGCCAGGAAAGCCTATGGGTCTGGAAATACTGATAACAGCCGATCATGAAGAACAGCGAAAGCAGGATATACAGCGTCTCCGACCAGATCATCGAATAGACCTCGAGGAGACAGGGGCTGCCCAGGATAAAAAGCAGCAGCAGGAACTTGTAACCGCGGGTAACCGCCGTAAACCGGTTCATCATCCAGCCGCAGACGCCGATGAGCAGGGCGAAAAGCAGCCCGTCGAGCACGGGCGCCGCCGCCATGATGGAATGGCCGGTGAGGAAAATGATCCCGCTGAGGAAGATAGGGTAGAAAGCCGGGAAATCCATGACCGGCATATTGGTAAAATCGTTGATGACGCCATGATCATGAATGTTCTGGGCCGTACTCATATACACGATGGAATCGGGAGTGACGCCAATGCCGCCGTATGCGCAAAGCGCCTGGATGACAAAGAAACCGGCAATGGCCACCGGGACAGCATCATAGTTCCCGGATATCAGCAATGATCGAAAATTGCGCTTCATAGATTTGACGCGAAAATAATTCATTAATTTGAGGCACTTGTAAACAAACAAATTGCATGCTGAGATTTCGCCTGTCCTGCTTTATCGGATCACTCTTGCTTTCTACAGGCGTAACCGCCCAGGTATTCGGCGGCAATCCTCCTTCCCTCCTATGGCGTCAGTTGAACACCGATACCGCCCGGATCATTTTTCCCGTAGGTCTCGACTCGCAGGCGCAGCAGGTAGCGGCCATCGTACATACGCTTGCCCGGACTACCTTGCCGACAATCGGCCATTCCCAGCGCAAGATCGATATCGTCCTGCAGAACCAGACGACCATCCCCAACGGCTATGTCGGGCTGGCGCCTTTTCGCAGCGAGTTCCAGCTAACGCCCGAACAAAATAGCTTCGATCTGGGCAGCCTGCCGTGGCAGAAGATGCTG